>CACZOP010000197.1 GCA_902782845.1 Oscillospiraceae bacterium
AATAAAAAAAGGGGGACGTCGCCGTGAAATATTTCTTAAAGCGCGCGGGGCTGCTGCTGCTCACCATGGCGCTGGCGTCCCTCGTGACCTTTTTCGCCTTTCAGCTCATCTCCGGCGATCCGGCCGAGGTGCTGCTGGGCACGGGCGCTACCCCCGCCCGTGTGGCGGCGCTGCGGGAGGAGTTGGGGCTGAACGCGCCGTTGATCGTGCGGTATTTCCGCTGGCTCGGCGGCTTCTTTACCGGGGATCTCGGCATTTCCTACAGCTATAAACAGCCGGTGTGGGAGCTGCTCGCGCCGAAGGTGGGCGTCACGCTCTGCCTTTCCGCTTTGAGTTTCGTGCTGATCGCTGGCGTCTCCATCCCGCTGGGGGTGCTCACGGCGAAAATCGGGAACCGGGGGCTTTTAGCCCTGCGCGCCGGCTTCAATCAGCTGTGCATGGCGATCCCGCCCTTTGCGCTGGGGATCGTGATCTCGTGGCTTTGCGGGATCGTGCTGCGGCTGTTTACCCCCGGGAGCTTTCCGGGGCTGGCGGAAAACTTTCCCGCAGCCCTGCGGTATCTCTTCTTCGCCGCCGTGTGCATCGCCGTGCCGCGGGTCGCCATGACGGTACGGATGCTGCGTTCCACCGTAACGGCGGAGTTAAACAAGGATTACGTCCGCACGGCCCGCAGCCGGGGCAGGACCGAGAGCGGCATCCTCTTCGGCCACGTGCTGAAAAATGCCCTGACCGCCGTGATCACCTTTTTGGGGCAGACCATGGCGGAGATCGTGGGCGCCGGCATCGTGGTGGAACAGGTATTCGCCCTGCCGGGGCTGGGACGGATGCTGGTGGCGTCCATCTCCAACCGGGATTACCCGGTGGTGCAGGCCACGGTGATGCTGCTGGCCTTTTGGGTGGCGCTCACGGGCACGGCGGCGGACCTCATCAATCGCGCGGTGGATCCGCGCCTGCGGTTGGGAGGCGAACAAACGTGAAAAAGAAACGCGCAAACGGCTTCCTGATCGCCGGGCTCTGCCTGACGGGGATCCTGGCGCTGATCATTCTTGCGGGCGCTTTCTGGACGCCCTACGACCCTGCCGCCATGGCGGCGGGCGAAAAGCTCTGCCCGCCGGGCGCGGCGCATCTGTTCGGCACCGACCAGTTCGGGCGGGATATTTTCAGCCGGGTGCTGAAGGGCGCGGGCACCACCCTTGCCGTGGCGCTTGCCACCGTTGCCATCGGCGGCTTTTTCGGGACGCTCGTGGGGGCGCTTACAGGCTATTTCGGCGGCGTGACCGACGCTGTGCTCATGCGGCTCAACGATACCGTTACCGCTTTCCCTGCCATTCTGCTGGCGCTGGTGATCATCAGCCTCACGGGGCCCGGAAATCTCTATAATCTGGTGCTGGCGCTGGGGATCGTGTTCATCCCCTCCTTCGCCCGGGTCACCCGCACCGCCTTTGCTTCGCTTGCCACACGCAACTACGTGACCGCCGCAAAGCTGGCGGGAGCAAAAGCGCCGCGGATATTGCTATTGCATCTGCTGCCCAACGTCCGGCCCGTGCTGCTGCCCGCCCTTACCATCGGCTTTAATAACGCGGTGCTGGCGGAGGCGGGCATGAGCTATCTCGGCATCGGCGTCACCCCGCCGGACGCGTCCCTCGGCTATATGCTCAGCGAAGCGCAAAGCTATTTTGCCGCCGCTCCGTGGTACGTCCTCTCCACCGGCGCCGTGCTGGTGCTGCTGGTATTCGGCGTGGGCCTCATCGGCGAGGGACTGGGGGAAACGGACTGAACCAAGGGCAAACGCGCCGTATATTTTCTTTTTTCGCACGAATCGGGCATTTTGTTGCCCGGTTTTTCTTTTTATTCTCCACGTCTTGTTTTCTGTTTTACGCTGTGGTATAATATCTGCACGAATAGAGGAAAGGATAAGAAATAATTATGCTGAGAAAAACTTTGACGATTCTGCTTGCCGCACTGCTCTTGCTGAGCATTCTGCCCCTGTCCGCCGCCGCAAATACGGTCAAATCCGGCGTCTGCGGCGTTAAGGATGCCGAAACCGATCCTGACGGCGCCGCCGTCACCTGGACACTGGACAACAAAGGCGTGCTCACCATCAGCGGCAAAGGCGACATGGATGAATATGGCTTACGCTCTGAAGGGGAATTGCCCACAGAAGAGGAGGTCAGATCCATTGTGGTGGAAGAGGGCGTCACCGCCATTCATGGATTTCAGTTTTATACGGCAGCCGAAAGCGTAACGCTTCCGAAAACCATTACGGAGATTCCGGAGTCCACTTTTTTCGGGTTCAGAAACCTGCCGGAAATAGACCTGCCCGAAACGCTCACGTCCATCGGCAGATCAGCTTTTTCCGGATGCACCGCGTTGAAAAAAATCGAAATCCCCAACAGCGTGACCAATTTCAGCACCGAAGTTTTTGAAAACTGCACCGCGTTGGAAGAGGTTACGCTTTCCGACGGCATAACGGAATTGCCTTATGCCACATTCAGAGGATGTACCGCGCTGGAAACGATCCATTGGCCGAAAAACCTGACCGTTATCGGACCCTGCGCCTTTGAAGAATGCACAGGTCTGCAAACAATTGAGATTCCTTCCACTGTTACAGTGATAGATGATAACGCTTTTTACAAATGCAAAAACCTGAAAACAATAAAACTTCACGAAGGGCTGACCGAGATCAAAGAAAATGCGTTCAGAGACTGCATGTCGCTGCAAACAGTTGAAATCCCCGCAAGCGTTCAAACCATCGAAATCGGCGCGTTTGCTTACTGCTATGACTTATCGCGCGTGACCATTCTTTCCGCAGATACGGTTATTTACACCTCACATATGGAGGATTTGGACGTTTTTCACAAAAACATGTACGATCGGCCTCAGCCCTGTAAAATCGCCATCGTCGCACAAAAAGGCTCAGAAGCCGAAAAATATGTTGCCAGGATGCTTGAGAAATACCCGGACAATCAATATCTGTATTATCAACCTTACGGCATTATTCCCGGCGACGTAAACGGCGACGGAGAAGTCACAGCCGAAGACGCCCGCTATGCGCTGCGCGCCGCCGTGGGGCTGGACGATACTGCCGATGGTCTGGATTTTTCCGATCCGCAAAACCGTTGCTATATCGCCGCCGATGTGGACGGTGAGGCCGGGATCTCCGCCGCCGACGCGAGACTTATTCTCCGCGCTGCCGTGGGGCTGGAAACGCTGGCATAGATTCGAGCGCGGAATCCGACAGAAAAACGGCAAAAAGGAACCGCATTCGCCTCTTTATAAAATCAAGGATCCTTGAACTTTTGTTCAGGGATCCTTTTTTTAATTGAAAACTTTCTAAATAAAACAAACCGGGAATCGGAAGCGGTATGCTCCGGCGCCCGGCCTTATATCTACGGTATCCGACAGGAAATTCAGATTCCGTTTTCGTCCGGCACGTCTGCGTCTTCGGAGGAAGCCTCACCGGCGTCGTTGATGATCTCAATCACTCTGCCGTCCACTTCCACCACGCTGTCGTCGGTTTTAACGACCTCCGGCGCTTCATCGGGAACGTCGGCATACCCCGCGGCGGATGCTTCTGCGGCTGCCCTGCCCGTTTCTTCTCCGGTCACCTCAATGGTGGGGCGCTCGATCTCGTTTTGCACGTCCTCCACCGTTTTGTTGAATTCCCAAACGGAAAGAAGCGTTGCCACGGCATAGATCAGGAAGGCAACGCCGTAGATCTTCATGAACACCATGGTCACCGAACCGCTTTTGATGATGCACACCACGCCGAAGGCGCACACGCCCACGCCGAGGAGCAGCGAAAGCAGCCAGCCGCTGTCGCCGGCGCCCCTGTCGAGGAGAGAGCGTCCCACGTGCACCAGCCCGGCGATGATCAGGAAGATACCGAAGAACACGCCGAAAACAGACGCCAGATCGTTGCTGCGGAAGGTGATGAACGCGCCGATCAGCGCCACGATCACACCCGGGATGATGAGCAGCGCCCCGCCGCCTTTGACCACGCCCTCGTAGATCCACATCACGGCGGGGATCATCAGCAGCAAGCCGAAAATCACGCAAACGATGTGGAACACTGCCTCGGTGGCAAAGAGGAGGATCACGCCCATGCCAAGCGCAGCCAGCGCGGAGATCACGGCGTATTTATTGATCGCTGCCAGAACGGATTTTAAGGTATTCATAAAACAGCATCCTTTCTTTTTAACGTCCGCTGTGTTAAAGGAGTCAGGCTCTGTGCCATTTCACGCCCTGCGGCGTATCCTCCAGCACGATTCCCATTTCGGTGAGCCGGTTCCGGATCTCGTCCGCCCGCGCCCAGTTCTTTTCTTTCCGGGCGGCGGTACGTTCGGCGATCAGCGCCTCGATTTCGGCGTCCGCGCCGTTTTCCGCATCGTCCGCAGCTTCGTCGTAAACAAGCCCCAGTACGCCGGTCAGCTCGTCGAAGGTGGCTTTCGCTGCCTCCACTGCCGCTTTGGCAGGCTCGTTCGTAAGCACGGTTTTGTTGATATACCGCACCAGATCGAAGAGCACGCCGATGGCGTCCGCGGTGTTCAGATCGTCCTCCATCGCCTCGCAGAAACGGGCGGTGAAGCCCGCAAGCTCCCTGTTGTTCGCTGCAAGCGCCGAAGCGTCCGCTTCCGCCGCCGCGTTTTTCAGCGCGAACTCCATGGAATCCTTGCAGGTGTGCAGGCGGGTCAGCGACGCCTTGCACTGCATCAGGCTGTCGTAGGAATAGTTGATGGGGCTGCGATACTGGCAGGAGATCATCAGCAGGCGGATGGGCTCATAACCGTATTGCTTCGCGACGTCGCGCACGGTGAAGAAATTGCCCTTGGACTTGCTCATTTTTTCGTTGTCAACGGTGATAAAGCCGTTGTGCATCCAGTAGCGGGCAAAGGGCACGCCGTTGCAGCACTCGCTCTGCGCGATCTCGTTTTCGTGGTGCGGGAAAATCAGATCCTGCCCGCCGCAGTGGATATCGATAGTCTCGCCGAGATACCGGCGGGACATGGCGGAGCATTCAATATGCCAGCCGGGGCGGCCTTGCCCCCAGGGGCTCTCCCAATAGGGCTCGCCGGGCTTCGAGGCCTTCCAGAGCGCGAAGTCCATGGGTTCTCTTTTGAGCTCGCCCACGTTGATGCGCGCGCCGCTCATCAGATCGTCCAGCGGCTGATGCGAAAGCTTGCCGTATTCGCTGAATTTGGCGGGGCTGAAATAAACGTCCCCCTGCACCTCGTAGGCATAGCCTTTTTCTACCAGCGTTTCGATGATGGAAATGATCTCGTCGATGTTTTCGGTGGCCTTGGGGTGTACGGTGGCCTCCCGCACGTTGAGCCCCGCGGCGTCCACCTTGTATTCCGCGATGTATTTTTCGGAGATCTCCTTAAAGGTCACGCCCTCGTCGTTGGCGCGGTTGATGATCTTGTCGTCGATATCGGTGAAATTCTGAACGAAAGCGACCTCGTTCCCCTTGTATTCCAGATAACGGCGCAGCACGTCGAACACGCAGATGGGGCGGGCGTTGCCGATGTGGATATAGTTATACACCGTGGGGCCGCAGGCATAGATGCGGAATTTCCCGGGCGTTAAGGGTACGAGCTCTTCTTTTTGTCTGGTTAAGGTGTTATAGATTTTCATATGTTCCTCCAAAACGGACTAACGCCGCTTTCTTACGGTTTTCCGTTATGTCTCCCCGGTTTACCTGGCGGCTGTTTTTTCTTCCGACAGCGCCGCGAGCTTTGCCTCCAGCTCTTCGATCCGGGCGTTCAGACGGTCGAATTCCTGCTGGATGGGGTCGGTCACGTGGACCTGATCCAGATTATCCACTCGCTTGCCGTTGCGCCTGACCACCCGGGCGGGCGTTCCGACGGCTGTGCAGTTGGGCGGGATGGCGTTCAGCACCACGCTCCCGGCGGCAATGTTGGTGTTATCCCCCACGGTGAAGGGACCCAGCACCTTCGCGCCGGCGCCGATCATCACGCCGGAGCCCACCGTTGGATGGCGCTTGCCCACGTCCTTGCCGGTGCCGCCGAGCGTCACGCCCTGATAGATGGTCACGTCGTCGCCGATCTCGGCAGTCTCGCCGATCACCACGCCGGTGCCGTGGTCGATAAAGAACCGTTTGCCGATCTTCGCGCCGGGATGGATCTCGATATTGGTCCGCCGGGCGCTCTCCTGTGAGATCAGGCGGGCAAGAAAATGAAAATTGTGGTTATACAGCCAATGCGCTTTGCGATGGGAGCGCACCGCTTTCAGGCCGGGATACAGCAGAAGCACTTCCGCAACGGAGCTGGCGGCAGGATCCCGCTCCCGGATGCAGTTGACGTCCTCCTGCAGTTGTTTGATAAATTTCAGTGCCATAAACGGCTCCTTTGTGTATTGATTCGAAAAAGCGGGCAAACCGTCGGCAGCAGGCCGCAAAACGGCGGTTAAGCGTCGTTGCCGGCAACGTCCGGATCCTGTTCGGGCGCGGGAGCCTCGGTGGGCGCTTCCGTGGGCGCTTCGGTGGCGGGCGGCGCGGTTATGGGATCCGTCACAATGGGCATCGTATAGGTGGGGATCGTGATGATGGGCTGCGTGGTGATCGGCGCCGTGGTGGCGGGCGCAGACGTGGTGACCGGCGCCGCCGTGGTGGTCTCGGCAACCGCGCCCCAGACGACGATGGTTACGGTGTCGCCCATGTTCACGGTGGTTCCGGCGGCGGGTGTGGTTTCCACCACCACGCCGGCTTTCTGCGTGCCGTCGTTGTATTTCGTCGCCTGCGCCACGGTCAGGCCCAGCGGCGTAAGCATGGCGGCGGCTTCCTCGTAGGTTTTATCCTTCACGTCCGGCAGCATCACGGTCTGCGGGCCGGCGCTCACGTAAAGCACCACCTCGGTATCCCTGTTGGCAGATGTGCCGAAGGCAACGCTCTGATTCATGATCTGCCCTGCGGGAACGGAAGCGTTATATTCCTCCACCTTAACAAACTTGAAGAAGGTGGGCAGGAAGGTATCGCTCATCACGGAATCGTAGGTCATCCCCACGAAATTCGGCACCGTATAGGTGTCGATCGCCGTCGTGGCGTCTTCCCTGTTTCCGCGGATCTTATTCACAACGCCCTTTCCTATCAGGAAAAGGAGAAGAAGCGCCAGCAAAATACTGCCGGTCAGGATCAGAGCCTTTCTGGTTTTTGCCTTTTTATCCTGCTCCTCCTGCAGCTCCTCCGCCGTGGGCCCCAGCATATCCTGCAGATTCTGAGAACCCCGGGCGGCCCGACGCTGCGACGGACCATCCGCATCGTAGTCGTCGTAATCTTCGTTATAGTATTCCCGATACGTCTGACGGGCGGAACGGACGGCCTCCTCGGGGCTGCGGTCTCCGGCGCCGCGGGCAGGCGTGACCACCGGGGCGGCACGCGGCGGCTCCGGCTCCAGATCGCCGGGCAGACGGAAAATGTTCGCCGTATCGCCCACCGTTCCGGGGGAAGCGGAAAGATTGACGCGCAGCTGCTCCGCGTTGCGGGTACGGTCGTCCGGGAAGATCTGCATCCCGTTGATGATGGAACTGATCACATGCGCCGGCAGGCGTTCCGCGAATTTGGCGGGGATCATCATCTGGTCGTTCTCCGCGCGCACGGGAGACGCGATGGGCGTGGCGCCGATGAGCGCCCGATACAACACCGCCGTAAAGGAATAAATATCGGTCCAGGCGCCGATCTCGCTCATCTTGGTGTAGATCTCCAGCGGCGCGTAACCGTCGCTCACGTCCGCTTCCAGATCACCGTAACAGATCCTGGCCTGCGTGATGGAAAAGCCCGAAAGCTTCAGCCGCCCGTCGCCGGTCATCAGGAAAGCGGAGGGGTCGATCCCCTTGTGCACGATACCGGAGGCGTGCAGCGTTCCCAGAGTGGAAAGCACGGGCATAAACAGGATCCGCGCCTCTTCCCACGGGATATAGCCGCCGTGCTGCTCCAGCAGATAATCACGCAGCGTATAAAGCTCCGGCTCGGCATACACCGCGTAGGCTGTGCCGTTTTCGTCGAAGTTATCATACACCGTAATCAGCGACGACAGCCCGCGCAGACGCTCCAGCGTTTCCCAGAGCTCCCGGAAATCGGCGATCCCGTCGGCAAAGGCGTTGGCGCTGCCGGCGGTCACGTTCACGCTGAAGCCGTCGGCTTCGCGAACCGCAAGCTCCTCCGGGAAAAACTCCCGCACGCTGCAGCGGCGGCCCTCCTGGATATCATAGGCGATATAGGTGTAGCCCTCGCTGTTTCTTCTTTTCTTTTCCCCGATATAATAGCGCTCCGCAAGGATCCCGCCGAGCGGCAGAAAGGGTGTTTCCTGCACGATGGTCGGATTCTCGCCGCAGTTGGGACAAACGCCCACCGCGTCCTTGCGCTCCATGCACGAAAAACAAAGCCTTGAAAGATCTTCCATGTTGCTTTCAACTCCATTTGTATTGATCATTGAAAATGGATTATTATCAGTATTATGCTATATTTAATATATTATATCACAGTATTACGATATTGTCTATCTTTTTTCTGCGTCCCCGGCAGTTTTTTCTGCCGCTTTTTTGCTTCTCAAAGATCCGTGTCCGCCGGAAGCAATCCGGATTTCCGCATCAGTACCGTGCGTGTTTTCACCAGCAGATCATAAAGCGTCTGCTGCGCCGCCGCCGCGAGGCGTTCCTCCACGGCGTCTTCATCGCTCAGACTGAGCGCCGCCGCCACGTCCGCGTCCAGCGCGCGGTACCGGATAATCAGCGCCGCCGCGCGCGCCGGGGAAAAGGTCTCTCCCTTCCGTCGCCGCAGCGTCAGATGGTCGATCTCGTCGATTTCGTTATAGATCCGTTTGTGCTCCCCGTAAACCATAGGTTTCCCCCTTTCGGCGCCGGGCTCCGGGAACCGGCGCATTTGCGGTATCGTTTTTGGTCTTTTTTATTAAAACAAGGCTTATTAAAACAATGCTTAAAAAACCAACGCCGAGAGAGAAAAATCCAACTCTCCCGGCATTTTTTCTATTCTGCCGCGCAAAGCGTTCTGCTCCGCGCCGGCCTTCAGCAGACTTTACCGAAAATCGCCTTGAGCATCTCAAAGAACGCGGCGAACCGTTCTTTGACAAACGCGATAAAACCGGAGAATCCGGTGGGAAGGGCGTTTTTATCCTCTGTTTTTGCGGTAAAGCCGAAATCATCCGCGCAAAGGGCGGCGTTTTTCCCTGTGAAGCAGAGCTTCACCGAAGTCACTGCGGTCAGCACGCTGCTGTCTTTGGCGGGAAGCAGCTCGCCGCCGTAGGGAAGAAGCGTATCCAGATCAAAGCTGTAGGTATGCCATGCGCCGTCCGCGGGAATCGTCGCCGCCGGGGTACCGGTTTCGGTATTCACCGGCGTATAGTACTTCGTTTTGCCCACGTACAGCCTGACGCCGTCCAGCGAGACGGGAGCGCCGCCCGTGTTTTTCAACTGCAGACGCAGAGTCCCGTAGGCGCGGTAGTCGGTGTCCATACTGTCGAAGATCTCATCCTTCTGCTTGTCGGGTTCCGAAAGCAGCGGGGATATGCTGAACTTCTTCTTCTGCGCCGTGATCCGCAAAGCGCCCGCGCCTTCGGCAGCCCCGTCGGTGATATCGAGCGCGGCGTTCTCGCTCACCCAAACAGCTTTTTCTCCGGCTGTTTTCGCGCCCTGCCAGGCGGTGAGCGTATCGCAGCCGAACCACGCGGCGCTGTCAAAGAGCTTCGTCACCGCCGGATCGTTCATACCGAAGGCGGCGGCGGGCAGATACGGCGCGCCCCGGTAACTGCTGTAAAGATTCGCCGAAAGCGACAGGCCGTTGGCGGCGTAAACAGCCCCCACGGGCGCGGACACGTCGTTGCTGAAAACCCGCACCGTATCGGCGGAAACGATCTCGGCGGACGCCGGCAGACAAACGCCGTTGTCCCCGTAAACCGAAAAGCACCGCAGCGCGCCGTCTTTGGCAACAAGGCCGTCGCCCACATTGCCAAGCGTTACGAACACACTGCCGTCGCGCGCTTCGCTCTTTACCATGGCCGGCGCGGAGGTTGGCTGATCGCCGCCGTATACCAATCCCATGGCAATCGAGGTCATCCGCTGCCCAATGGGCTTTTTCGTCATGGGATGGATCTCGCCCATCTCGTTATAATCCAGCGGAATATCCGAGATCGTTACTTCGCCCCGGCTCCCGGGCGCGGCTTTCGCAAGCTTTGTAAAGGTCTCGTTGAACCGGCTCACGGCATAGGGGCCGCGGCCGTAGGTGCAGAACGCGATCTGAGTGAAAATCAGCGGCAGCGCGCCGTTTTCGTGACGGAACGCTTTCGTGTAGCTTTTCTGCATCAGGTCGTACATCCTCGCGTAAAAATCCACGGAATGCCCCTGCATCATATCCGTTTCTCCCTGATACCAGATCCCGCCGGCAATGCGGAAGTTGGTGAGCGGCGCGATCTTGGAATTATAGAGTCCCGTCATGTCAAGATGATACTGGTTGTTGCGGTTGTCCCAATCCTTCTGGTTGATATACTCCCCGCGTTCCATCAGTTCCAGGGTGACCTCGCGATCGGCGCGGATCGCCTCGCGGGAGATCCACGCGGCAAGGGCGGAACCGCCCACCGCGGCGTTCAGTACGCCCACGGGCATATCCAGTTCCTTCCGGAGTTGGTCGGCGAAGAAATACGCCACGGCGCTCATGCCGTAAACCGCCTTGTTATCCGCGGAAAACCAATAGCAGCCCTGCGCGTCCGTCTGGGGCGTACCGTGAGAATAAAAAGCGCTGCCGTTATAGGGATGCGGCACCTGCAGCACACGGATCCGGCTGCTGCCGGTCTCCCCCGCCGCCTGCATCGCCATGCCCTCCGGCGTATAGTTGAGCGTATACTCCATATTGCTCTGGCCGAACGAAAGCCAGAGCTCGCCGAACACCACGTCCGAAAGGCGGGCGATCACGTTGTTCCCCGCGGTCACGACCACGGTATAAGCGTCGTAGCCGCCTGCCGGGGCGGGGATCGCAACCGAAAATCTGCCGTCGTCGCCCGCGGTTCCGTTGGCGGAGCAAACCGTTGCGCCGGCCGCGTTTTTCAGCTCCACCGTCACAGCGGTCCCGGCCGTGGCTTCTCCGGCAAACACGGCGTCCTCCTTCTGCTGGAAGAGCATATGGTCGCCGTATACGTTATAAAGCCGCGCCCCCGTTTTCTCCTGCGCGAAGGCCGGGAGCATACAGCAAAGCAGCAAAAGCGCCGCCAACAAAATCGAAATACTTTTTTTGAGCTTCATCCTATTCGTTCCGGATCGTCGGGACGCTGCGTTTCGTGCCCAACCTTCCGATCCTCCTTCTTTGATTCCGGTCAGTCAAATGCAGTTGTATTATAGCACAGGTTTTTTAGCTTGTCTATGTATTATTTGCATTCCCTCCCGTTTTTTTGTTCAAAAATACACAGTATTCCGCGTCCGTATTCCCTATTGAAAAAATCGATTCATTATGATATAATAAAAAAGTATTATCGGTATGAGGAGAATCATCTATGGGCAAGCTGAAGGAATTCACCGATAAGGTCTGGTACGGCACCGGCGCCATCGGTCTGGATCTGAGCTACGGCATGTTCAACAGCAAACTGAGCAAATACCTCACGGACGTTCTGGGGCTGAAAACCAACTTTTTGTTGTGGCTGACGCCCATCGCCCGCATCTGGGACGGCGTGAACGACCCCATGATGGGCAGCATTGTAGACAACACAAACACCCGGTTCGGCCGCTACCGTCCATGGGTGGTCATCGGCGCCGGTATGAACGCGCTGATCCTCTTTTTCCTCTTTTTCAATCCCGGATTCAACACGAAAACGCCGGGGGTGGGGCTTTACGTCTACATCGCGGTCATGTACGTGTTGTGGGGTATGACCAACACCACGGCGGACATCCCCTATTGGAGCATGGTGCCTTCCTTTACCACCGACCCGGGGGAGCGCAGCATCCTCGCCACCGTGGCCCGGACCTTTTCGGGGCTCGGTCAGGGCGTCGTGCTGATCCTCTATCCTTATCTGCTCAACGCCTTCGGCGATCGCGTCCCCGCGGCAGACGGCAGCGTGACCCATATCTGGACGGAACGCAGCTACATGCTCTGCGCCCTGATCAGCGCCGCCGCGCTCGTCTTCTTCGCCCTGCTTTCGATGACCCACGTGCAGGAGAACAGAGCTGTTGCGCCGGGTGAGAAATTCTCGTTCAAAAAAATCTTCAGCGTGATCCGCCACAACGACCAGCTGCGTGTGTTCATGCTCTTCGCCATGCTTTCCAACGCGGGCTTCTACACCACCTCCGGCGTGGTGGATTACTATTTTGCCGCCGTGGAAGGCAACGCCGCGGGGCAAAGCATGTTCAACGCCTTCGGCGCCGGCGGCTCCATTCTGGGCCTCGCGGTGGTCCCGGTCATGATGAAATTCACAACCCGCCGCAGAACCTATCAGTTCAGCCTGCTGCTGGAGCTGATCGGCTACGTGCTGATGGCGGTGTTCGGCAGCGTAACGCACGTGCCCATGCTTATGAACCTCTGTTATCTGGTGGTGCAGATCGGCAGCGCCTCCATGTTCGTATCACAAACCGTTTTCCTTGCCGACGTGGTGGACTACGGCGAGGTTTCCATGGGGAAACGCGCCGAAAGCGTTACCTTCTCCATGAAGGGATTCTTACAGAAAATGGCCTACACGGTGCAGACCATCATCCTCTTCTCGGCGCTCGGATTGGCGCATTATAACGACTGCAAGCCCGACGCCAGCGGTGTGATCGTTTATTCCGCGCAGGTGAAAACGGCGGTTAAAGCGGTGATGTTCCTGGTGCCCCCGGTGTGCATCCTGCTTTCTCTGATCGTCTTTTCCACCCGCTTTAAGCTGCACGGCAGCTTTATGGAAGATATCACGCGGCAGGTGAACGAGGCGAAAGAACAACGCATGAAGGAACAGGCAACGGAATGACGGAGCTGACAACGGCCGGCGGCGAATCCTCCCGTCGGCTTTCTCTTTCTTCGAATATGCTCAAGCTGATCGCCGTCGCCGCCATGGTGTGCGATCATTTCTGTGTGGCGTTTATCACCGAGGAGATGGTGCTTTTACGTTACATCGGACGCATCGGCTTTCCGATCTTCTGCTTTTTGATTGCCGAGGGCGCGTCAAAAACCCGCAGCGTCAAACGGTATCTGCTGCGGCTGATCGCCTTTGCGTTTATCTCGGAAATTCCCTTTGACCTGATGAACCACGGGGAATTTATCTATCTCAGATATCAGAACGTTTTTTTCACACTCGCGGCAGGGCTGTTCAGCGTGTGGATGCTCCAGCTGCTGCAGAAAAAAGGCGGGGCGTATCCCCTGCTCGCCGTGTTTCCTCTACTGATCGTCACCTTCTGCTGCGTGTGTTTATGCACCGACTACAGAACCGGCGGCGCGCTTTCGATCTTCCTTTTTTATCTCGCGCTGCAGAATAAGAAGCATCCGGAGATCTACTATCCCCTGCTGATCGCCGCGATTTTTGCCCCCTGTATCAGCTATTCCGATTATTTACGCAAATTTTTCTGGAATAAGAACGAAATGGGCGCTGTTTTCGCCCTGCCGTTCCTTCTGCTGTATAACGGAGAACGCGGCAAAGTAAAGATCAACAAATACGTTTTTTACGCCTTTTATCCCGCGCATCTGTTACTTTTCGCGATCATTAAAATCCTCCTATAAGCAAATCTGATACTTCTGTTGCGGATCGCCGCAAAGCGCGTCCCACTGTTTC
>CACZOP010000198.1 GCA_902782845.1 Oscillospiraceae bacterium
CGTGACCGAAAACTGCTCCGGCGGCGAAGCCACCTGCTCGGCGAAGGCGATCTGCTCCGTCTGCAGCCAGCCCTACGGCGAAACGACGGATCACAACTACTGCATCACGCAGTTCAACGACGAAAACCATTGGAAAAAGTGCAACGGCTGCGACGCCACCACCCCGGCTGAGCCCCACACCGGCGGCGAAGCCACCTGCATGGCCAGGGCAAAATGCACCGTCTGCAACGCCGAATACGGCAACCTCGGCAATCACGACTACGGCGCATGGATCGAGGAAACGCCCGCCACCTGCACGGAAAACGGCGAAAAGGCCCATTTCCACTGCTCCGTTTGCGAAAAGGACTTTGACGCGGACTATCAGGAAATCGCGGATCTTGTGATTCCCGCCACGGGCGAACACACCTACGGCGAATGGATCGCCGAAACGCCCGCCACCTGCACCGTAAACGGCATGAAAGCGCATTATCAGTGCGCCGTCTGCCTGAAGTACTTTGACGCGGACCACAACGAAGTGACCGCCGCTTCGCTGACGATCGCTGCCCACCACAGCCCCGTATACGTGGAAGAGACAGCCGCCACCGATACCGAAAACGGCACGAAAGCGCACTTCCACTGCGAGGTTTGCGGCAAGAACTACAGAGAGGAAGCCTGTGTCAACGAGCTGACGGACGCCGACCTTCTGATCCCCGCCACCGGCACGCCCGAGGAACCCGCCGAGCCGGATCCCATGGCTTGCCCGCTCTGCGGCGAGCACCACGCCACCACGATCTTCGGCCGCGTGACCACAATTGTGCACATGATCGTTTATATCATCATGCACTTCCTTGCCGGCATGAAATAATCGGGCTGAACAGGGAATAACAATATAAAACAAATCGTCCCCTTCCGGATCAAACCGGGAGGGGATCGTTTTTTGGACTTTGCGGAGCAAATTCCGGTTTTCCGTTTTCATTCTTTCGTATCCCGCAGGATGAATTTTGCCAGCGCGGCGGCGTGGCTGCGGGGGATGGTAACCTCCATATAAACGCCGTTTTCGGAGTAGTCTTCCCTGTGCACGGCGGCGAGATCATGGAGCTTTGCCGCCAGCCCCGCTTCGCTGTAGGGCAGCAGAACGGTCAGACGCAGGGTCTGTTCCGGCAGATGGGCGGCGATACAATCCAGCAGGGTTTCGATCCCGATCCCTTTCAGCGCCGAAATGCGTACGGTATCGCGGCTGAATGGGGTAAGATAACTGTTTGTAAGGTCGCACTTGTTATACACCGTGATCATAGGCTTTTCTTCGGCGGAGAGTTCTTTCAGCACGTCTTTGGTGAGCTCCAGATGCGCCTCGCAATCGGGGTCGGAAGCGTCGCAAAGCAGAAGCAGCAGGTCGGCGGAGGTGGCTTCCTCCAGCGTGGATTTGAACGCCTCCACCAAAAAGTGCGGCAGGCGGGAGATAAAGCCTACCGTATCTATGAGCATCACTTCCCTGCCGTCCGGCAGACGAATGGCGCGGGCGGTGGGATCCAGCGTGGCAAAGAGCTTGTTTTCCGCCAGCACCCCGGCGCCCGCAAGCGTGTTGAGCAGGGTGGATTTTCCGGCGTTGGTGTAGCCAACGATAGCAACGGTGGTCACACCGTCCTTTTGCCGGCGGCCGCGCCTGCGTTCCCGGCGCTGTGCCATGGCGGAGAGCTGTTCCTCCAGCGCATGGATCCTGCGGCGGATATGTCGGCGGTCGCTTTCGAGCTTCGTTTCGCCGGGGCCGCGGGTACCGATGCCGCCGCCGAGCCTGCTCATGCCCTCGCCGCTGCCTTTTAAGCGCGGCAGCATATATTTCAGCTGGGCAAGCTCCACCTGAAGCTTGCCTTCGTTTGACCGGGCGCGGGCGGCAAAGATATCCAGAATCAGCACCGTGCGGTCGATCACCCGGGTTTTGAGCACGGCTTCAAGGACCCGCTGCTGCGTGGGGTTCAGCTCATCGTCGCAGATCACAAGGTCGATGTCCGCGTTGTGGCAGAACAGCTCCGCCTCCGCCAGCTTGCCGCTGCCGATATAGCTCGATGGGTTCGGCAAAGGCAGACGCTGCACGATCACGCCCCGGGTCTCGCCCCCGGCGGTGCGGATCAGCTCCTTGAGCTCGGCGATGCTCGCCTCCGCGTCGTATACCCCTGTATCCACCGAGAGGATCAGGACCTCCTCCGGCGTTTGTTCGTTTTCGTAAAATTTCATCATGAAAGTATTGTAGCACAGTTGCGCGCGTTTTACAAGAGCGAGTTGATTCCGATTTCCCTCGCTGCAAATCTCCCCTATTTACCCGGACGATAACGTCAATTATGGTTTTTTAATGCAGATGATTCATTTTTTTCAACAAATATTTCCCGCTGCGCCGTTTTTTTTAAAAACACCCGTTGCAAAACAAACAAAAATACGCTATTATATTATCATCTGTATAAAGGGGAAAACATATGAGAGAAACATCCGCAGGCTATGCCAAAGAAGCATACGACATTGTGAATCACGCAGCAAAGGTGATCGGCTCCCGTTTGCCGGGCTCCAAAGGAGAAAAGTCCTTTGCGGACTACATGGGAGAAAAACTGAAGAGCATCGGGATCACGCCGAAAACCGAGGAGTTTTCGGTGTCGCCGCGTTCCGCCATCGGCGGCGTCCCTTATGCGGGGTACGCCGGGGTGATCATCAGTATCGCGGCGTTTTTCGCGCTGGAATGGCATGCAGTCTGGTTCGCCATGGCGGCGTTCGGGCTCGTTGTTACGTTCTGGCTGATCTCCTGCTGTTTTTTATACAAGAAATGGTTTGATATGTTTTTCCCGCAGAAAATATCGCAAAACGTCTACGGCGAAATGCTGCCGGAGGACGGCAAATACGACTACACCATTATGCTCTCGGGACATCTCGATACCAGCTGGTGCTGGCGGCATTCCGCCCGGTCGTATAAAAACCGGGAAAATCCGCTGCCGGGCATGATCGCGATCTACGCGAAGGTTGGCTTCGGCGCGGCGTGCTATTTCCTGATGTTCTTTATCTCGCTGTTTATGGCGATCGTTTACGCCGGAGAGATGGCCGATGCGGCGTGGGCGGCTGCGATCACGGGCGGCGAATTCTTCCGCTGGTTCCTGTTCGCCCTGCATTTCATTCCCGCCGTTACCGCATTCGGCTGTTGCTTTGTGATCCAGTGGAACGATCCGCATGAGGAAACCGCCTCCCGCGGCGCCATGGACGACGCCAGCGGCGTTGCGCTGAGCTTTGAGGTGTTTAAGTATCTGAAGGAGCATCCCGAAAAAATGCCGAAAAACTGCCGGATCGTGAACGTGAACCTCGGCAGTGAGGAATCGGGGCTCAGGGGCAGCATGGCGTTTGTTGAAGAACACAGAAACGACGACCGGATCAAAAACGTGTGGAACATCAATTTCGACTCCATCGCGGACGAGGAACACTTCAACGTGATCGTGAAGGACGACTGGCAGGGCTGCCGGTTCGACGGCGACCTGGAAGAAATGTTCATCGAGACCTTTAAGGAACTGGGCATGCGCAGCAAGGAGGGCGGCAGTATGCACAACCCCGTGGGCGGCTGCGACTCCACGCCCCTCACCCGCGCCGGCATCAAGAGCGTGACCTTTGCGGCGCAGAACCCCACCCTCACCTATTACTACCACACCTACTACGATATGCCGGAGCGGTTTGATTCGGAGACCATCGGCGACGGCTTTGAGGTTGTGCTGGGCGTGATCGACAAAATTGCCGCGTATCAGGAGAAAAACGGCTTCCCGGGGGTAAAAAAGAGCAGGGACCTGAAGATCGGGCAGTAATCAGATCGGGATCCATAACATAAATAACATAATATTTATAATAACAAAAAAGAGCCGGCACGAAACCGGCTCTGATTTTTTTTGCGGAGGAATTCTTACAGCTCGGCGAAATACTTGATGGTGCGGACCATCTGGCTGGTGTAGGAATTCTCGTTGTCGTACCACGCAACGACCTGTACCTGATAGGTGTCGTCGTCGATCTTGGTGACCATGGTCTGGTTGGCGTCGAACAGGGAACCGTAGGTCATGCCGATGATGTCGGAGGAAACCAGCTTCTCGGTGGTGTAGCCGAAGCTCTCGGAGGACTGCGCCTTCATAGCGGCGTTGATGCTCTCTTTGGTAACGTCCTTACCCTTAACAACAGCCACAAGGATGGTGGTGGAGCCGGTCGGAACGGGCACACGCTGCGCGGAGCCGATCAGTTTGCCGTTGAGCTCGGGGATCACGAGGCCGATCGCCTTGGCAGCGCCGGTGGAGTTGGGCACGATGTTGGC
>CACZOP010000199.1 GCA_902782845.1 Oscillospiraceae bacterium
CTCCCTTTCCTGCAGTTTTACGATCACCGGCGCGGCGAAGCGTTCCCAGAGCGTCCAGATCACAGCCCGGAAAAACGCCCGCTCCCAGCGCCGGATCCTGTCCTCGTGTAAAAAGCCCCACACACAAAACAGTGTCAGCAGCACTTCGCACAAAACGATCACCGATACGTATGTTTCCATTTTCTTCACCCCGCTTTCTTATTCACACGGCGCTCCGGCGTCGCTTTTGCTTTATTGGTGATCTCCAGCGCCCGCACGTGGATCGTTTCGATCTCCCGGGCTTTTCGCTCCGCCGCCTGCCTGAGCTCTCGCTGCGAGGGGTATATCAGATCGTTCGCCGGCAGCCGCAGCACCGTCCCCGGGTCAGGGGATGGATCCGTCACAAAGTTCCGCCGGTCAAGCAGCCGCATCATCCGCCCCAGCTCCTGCCGGAGCCGTCCGCGCTCTTCCTCCGCCCAGTGCTCAGCGTCTTCCGGGCTCATGTGCCAACTCAGCACCCGGTCGCCGGCGCAAAGCACGTGCGTGTAGGTCAGGTGTCGGTCGTGCTCGTTGGCAACCCGCAACAGCAGCCCGTCCAAATAATAATACTTGCTTTCCGGCATTAGCCCACCTCCGTTTCCTGTCACAATTCATCTACGCCGCGTCCAGCACTCTTTTGATCGCGTCGCGCTCGATCCGCCATTCCCGGCCCGCCTTTATCGCCGGAATCTTCCCTTCGCGCAGCATCGCCCGCACCGCCTGCTCCGTCACACGCAGCAGATTCGCCGCCTCAGGCACCGTCAAAAGCACGGGCATCTGATCCCAGCCGTAATACGGCCGCATCTTCTTCATCGTCTTCACCTCTCTTTCTCGCTATTATAAACGTTCTGATCGCCTGCCGCGCTAATAGTTCCGCGACTTCTTCAAATTCTGCATCGAAGTCAGAAAGCGAAATGTAGTCGCCGTAGAGCGCGCTTTCCTTCCCGTTGTCAAAATAAGTCCCCTTCCAGCCGACCGTCCCGCCGCCGGTACCCGTTCGCATCGTCACAATCTGTATGTTCATTTCCGGCTGCGCCCGTTTATACCACGGTTCCTTTCCCACTTTCATCACCTACCTTTTTACCTTGTCATCAACATTACAATTCCTGCGAACAGGATTTCCAAAAACAGCGCACACGCAGTAACCGTCAGAATCGTTCCAAAGAGCTCTGTCATCTCCACTCTTTTTTCACCTTCCTCTTTGATAGTGTCTTTTACGACACTTTTGCCGCAAAAAAAATTTCGTACATTCTTCCAACCGACAAACACAGATCCGCCACGAACAGCGCGATCTCCGACTGCGTAAAGTTGCCGGTCTTGAAATGTGCGAAAAATCTTTTCCTCGGGATCCCCACATGATCCGCATAAGCGGATAAGGACGAATACCCTTTTCTGGTGATCTCCACCCTGAATTCTTGCTGATTCATGCTTCAACCTCCTCTCGTTTCCTTTTGGACACTTTCGATTTTAACAGAAGTTTTTTCGCTTGTCAAGCCCCTTTTGGAAACTTTTTTTGCAATTTTGTTTAAATTTGTTGCATTTGCGAAACTTTCATGCTATAATCGCATCAGAAAGAAGGTGCAATATAAATGGATATAGGAAAAATCATCAAAGACCGCCGGCTTGAACTCGGCCTTACGCTCGAAAAAGTCGGAAACGCTGTCGGCGTCGGCAAAAGCACCGTGCGCAAATGGGAAAGCGGGCAGATCAAAGATATGCGCCGCGATAAAATCGCCGCCCTGGCCGACGTTCTCCGTATTCCGCCTGCAACGATCATCCTGGGCAGCAATGCTGCAAAGCAAGCGGATTTTTCTTCCCTGCGCAAAGTTCCCCGCCTCGGCGCGATCCCCTGCGGTGAACCCAACCAGATGGATGAAAATTTTGAAGCCTACGATCCCGTACCGGATGGTCTCGCCTGCGACTTTACTTTGAAATGCGAGGGCGATTCCATGGTCAACGCGCAGATCTGCGACGGAGATATTGTGTACATCCGCCAGCAGCCCGAGGTCGAAAACGGCGAGATCGCCGCCGTCCGGCAAAACGGCGCCACCACGCTCAAACGCTTTTACAGGCAGGGCGACACCGTCACCCTCATGCCCGAGAACCCAAGTTATGAACCCATGGTGTTTTCCGGTGATGCGCTCAATGATTTGAGCATCATCGGCAAAGCCGTCGGCTTCACGAGGATCTTTAAATGAAAAAATTAAAGTATTCCACAATACTTGACCTTAAAGTTGCTTGCATTTTTCTTGCAATAACAGTAATCCTCGGCATTTTTTATTTTGCGTTTCATTCTTGTTCCGTTCGGGAAGCCGGTGATGAGATCTCTGAGGCGTACCATCAAGGATACAACGATGGATATATTGACGCCGAATGGAATTTCAAAGATGAGAACGACGATGAAAACGATTCCGATTACGATGATGGCTATGAAAAAGGCTACGAAGCCGGATACGCAGAAGGCTATGAAGAGGGATACGCGCAGCACTCCTACGACAGCACGCCGGAGCCGGATGTTGATTACGATTAAAGAATATACATATGCTTGACCATTGGCCGAAACAAGATATCAAATGAAACAAATATATATTTCTGCGCTCCTTCTCCTCTTTCTCCTCCTCACTCTCCCCGCCTGCGATTCCGCCACCCGTTCCGCCGAAATCGCCCTCTGGGAAGAGGATGAAGAAATCAACCTCCTGCTCGACGAACAACAAATAGAAGCCGCAGCCCACACAACTGCGGCACACTCCATCACGCGCGTAACCACCGCCCCGGCCACCGATCCGCCCGATCCGGATCCCGACAGCACCGACCCCGGCTGCCCCGAGATCCCCGAAAACGGCCCCTACGGCCAAAGCGTCACCGTCTACGTCTCCCGCAACGGCATCTACCACCGGATTTCCAACTGCTCCGGCATGCGGATTTTCACGCCTATGACCCTAGCCGAAGCCATCGAAAACGGCTGTCGCTATTGTCAAAACTGTTGGGAATCTCCCGCGCAATAAAAAACGCCCCTCCGGAGCTGAACCCTCCGAAGGAGCAAAGCCAAATTCCCACTCATACACTCGGGATCGGCACGTGTTTATTATACGCCGATCCCTTGATAAAGTCAAATCTTTTTCAAGGAGGCGTTTTTCTTATGCCAAAAAAGAAGCCCCGCGCCGACGGCCGCTATTCCGGCAAGGTCTATCTCGGCAACGGAAAATATAAATATGTCTACGGAAAATCCGAAAGGGAAGTCAAAGACAAGCTGGCGGAGCTCCGTGTCACCATCAACAAAGGCGTCGATCTCTCCCAGTCCACCGATCTTTCGTTTTGGATCGACCGCTTCCTTTCCCGCGAAGAACAGAAGCTGACGCCTGAATGGTTTTCCACCTGTGCGGCCCGCGCTGATCTCTGGAAGGACCGCCTCGGCGACCGCGATATAACCAAACTCAACACCGCCGATCTCGAGGACGTCCTTTTGGAGCTCGCCCGCCGCAATCCAAAAACCGGCAAACCCTCCTCAAAAAAAACACTCACCGAATATCGCAATATTATCTCCCGCGTCTTCTCCTTCGCGATTCAGAACCGCGTCCTCTCTTTCGACCCCACAAAATATCTCACAGTAGAGAAAACCGCAAAGATCACCCACCGGGACGCCATCACCGACGCACAAATTAACCTGATCAGAAATACGCCCCATCCGGCGCAGCTTCCCTGTCTCATTATGATCTTCGCAGGCCTCCGTCTCGGAGAGCTCGCCGCCCTCACCTGGTCCGACGTGGACCTGAACGCGGCAACCATACTTGTGAATAAATCCTACAACTTCAGATCCGGCGTAATCAAATCTCCAAAAACCGCCGCCGGTACCCGCACCGTCCCCATCCCGCCCCCGCTCATGGAGATTTTGCAATCTGCGCCCCGCGTCTCCCTCCTCGTTGCCCCCAACGGAAAAACACGCTGGACCTATTCAGTATGGATCTACCATCTGGAACAGTATTCAAAACGCCTCGGCTTCCCCGTCAGCGCCCACGTCCTCCGCCATACCTGCTGCACCCTCTACTACGAAGCCGGAATCGACGTCCTCACCGCTCAGCGCTGGATGGGCCACGCCGACCCCTCCACCACAATGAAGATCTACACCCACCTCCGTAACCAAAAAGAAGCCGCCAACATCTCTAAACTCGCCGCTTTTTTCTCCCCTTCGGTGTCAGATGGGTGTCAAAATTCCCCCGCATCCCCTGAAAAATAACACTCCTCCACCGGGTTCGATTCCCGCAGGGGGTGCCACCGAGCAAAGCCGAAGACGCGCTGGTTTACAAGGGTCTTCGGCTTTTTCTTTTTATCCGGAATCACATAACTTTCCATTCTCTGCCGGAAGAATTCACGAGACGATACGCTGTCCGTGAATTCGATTACGACAAAG
>CACZOP010000200.1 GCA_902782845.1 Oscillospiraceae bacterium
ACCGGCGCGTTCGGTTCCTATCAGACGGCGGGAGATCTGTATATCGAATTCCCGGAGGGTTCGGTCTCCGACGCGGGCTACCGGCGGCAACTGCTTTTGGACGAAGGGCGCGCGGAGGTAACCACAGGCGGAACAAAGCGCGAGTTTTTCGTTTCTTACAGATATAACACCGCCGTGATCCGGATCTTTGGCTGCCCGGAAGGGACGAGCCTCCGCTACGAGCGGGAAAACTGCTCCGTGATCTGTGATGAAAACGAGATCCTTGCGGAAGGGCGGCTCCCCCTGCCTTTTGCCCTGCGTATCCGCCACACACGGGAAAACGGAATTCTGACTGTTTTTATCACCGCCGCCACCGCCTTCCGTTCCGGGCGCGATCCGATGGCAGTCTGCGGAGAAACGCTGGACCGGGCGATCGCAGTCGGCTGCGACGCGTTGAAGGAAGAAACAAAGCGCTGCTTCGGCGAGATGCTGGGCAGGGTCGAGCTCTCCTTTGCAGGCTCCGGAGAAAAACGGGACGTGCCGACAGACCAGAGGATCGCCACCCCCGAAAACGATCCCGGGCTTGCGGAGCTCTACTTTAATTTCGGCCGCTACCTGCTGCTCGGTTCTTCCCGCGGGAAGCTCCCCGCGAACCTCCAGGGGATCTGGTGCAGGGATTACCGCGCCGCCTGGAGCGCCGACTACCACATCAACATCAACATCCAGATGAACTACTGGTTCGCCGAGGTCTGCAGCATGCCGGAGCTGATCCGTCCGTTCTTCGACCTGATAATAAACACCGCCGAACACGGAGAAAAAACCGCCCGGGTCACCTACGGCTGCCCCGGTTGGGTGGCGCATTTCACCACCAATCCCTGGGGCTACGCCGCACTCGGCTGCAATCCCGTATACGGCGCCTTTGCCGCCGCCGGCGCATGGTGCCTGCGACACGTGAAGGAGCGCTGGCTTTTCAGCGGCGACGACGCGATCCTGCGGGAGTTCTATCCCGTCATCCGCGGCGCATCGGAATTCTTCCTTGCGTTCCTCGTCCGCGATCCCCGCACCGGGTATCTTGTCACCGCCCCCGCCAGTTCGCCGGAAAACAGTTTTATCAGCCCCACCGACGGCAAATCCGTCAACGTCTGCGCCGGTCCCACAATGGATACCGCCATCATCCGGGAGCTGTTTGAATTCAACGTTGAAGCTGCCGGGCTGCTGGGCGAAGACCCTGCGTTTGCCGACCGGCTCAGGGAGGCGCTCTCGCTTCTCACCCCGTACCGCATCGGCAGATACGGGCAGATCATGGAATGGTCGGAGGATTTTGAGGAAGCGGAGCCCGGACACCGGCACATGTCGCAGCTATACGGCCTTTACCCTGCGGCGCAGATCACCCGCTCCACACCGGAGTTACTCGAAGCCGCAAGAAAAACCATCGAGCGGCGGCTGTCGCACGGCGGCGGACATACGGGCTGGAGCAGAGCGTGGATCGTGAACTTCTTCGCCCGCCTCGGCGACGGAAACGCGGCGCACGGGAACCTCATCGCGCTCTTTAAGAACAGCACCCTGCCGAACATGTTCGACAACCACCCGCCCTTCCAGATCGACGGCAACTTCGGCGGCACCGCCGGGATCGCGGAAATGCTGCTGCAAAGCCACGACGGCGCGATCGACCTGCTCCCCGCCCTGCCGGATGCGTGGGCAGACGGCAGTTTCTCGGGCTTCAAGGCCCGGGGCGGCTTCACCGTCTCCGCCGAATGGAAAAACGGACAGGTGATCCGCTGCGCCGTGACCGGTCCGAAAGACAAAGGATTCCGGCTGCGTGTAAACGGCGAAACGATCGCCGCAACAGGCAGTTACCGAATGGACTAAAGAAAAAAAGCGGCTCGGTCACGGGTCGCTTTTCTCTTACGATTGCTATAGTTTCAGCGGATCTTCCCGATGCTCCGATAGATCGCGTCCGCCTTCTGTTTCCAAGCGGCGTAGCCTTCCGGCGTATCCGGGAAGTTTTTATAGTGATTCGAGATATCCACGGCGTTTTTCAGCGCCGCGCCCGCCGCCTTCACGGTGGACATACGGATCTTTTTCGTCGCCATGCCCTTCATAAAGTTTCCCGCGGCGTTCAGGATCGCACCCATCGGGATCGACGACCCGTTCATGGCGTTTAAGAGCGCATCGCTGATGATCCCGCTTTCAAAGGCGTATTGGAACTCGTCGAAACCGGCGGCGTTCACAACGCCCACCAGGAGCGCCCGCAGCATGGCGAATTCCGCTCCCTGGGTCCGGTTGTATTTCACGTTGATCTCCCAGAGATATCTCCGGGTGGTGTTGCCGAGCCGCAGAGCCCGGTCCAGCGTATCGACGGCAAGCCCAATCTGCACCATGGAGGAGGTCACGCCCTCGCCGTTGACGGATTTGGTCAGATTCCCCGCGTCCCCCGAAACGAAGAAACGGTCCGCCACCATGGAATCACAGTTCTTTGTGTAGGGCGTACGGCCTTTTTCAACGCGGATCACGTCGTGCGGCGGCAGAGGCACGGTTTTTTCAAGCTCGGCAAAAACTTTTTCGGCGTAGTCGAACGAATGGCAGGCGCCGAGCCCGATGATCGCCCCGGCGGGGTCGGCGCAGGGGGCGATCCACGCTTTATAATAAGCCCAGAAGGTGGAGCCGTCCAGATAATCCTCCGGCTGCCTGAGCTTTACATAACGCAGGATCACATAAAACATATCTTCGTCCGTCAGCTTGTCGGTCTCCACGCCGTAGTCCGCCGGCAGCTTCGTTCTGCCCACGGCCGCCATACCGGAGCAATCCGCCACCATCCGTGCGGGTATCTCCGTTTCCGCCCCGTTTTCAACCACTTTAACGCCGCTGATTTTTCCGGCGGCGTCATAGGTAAAGTCGAGGAATTCGCATCCGCAGCGGATCTCCGCCCCGGCTTCTTCGGCCCTATGCAGCAAGAGCAGCGTGTATTCGCGCATGTGCAGCCCCACGATGGGATTCATCTGGCATTTGGGGAATTTGTTCAGCGGATCGGCGTTATAGTTCTTTGTAAATTCAAAGGCCCACGCAGGGTCACCCTTTACGGGGCGCGGGATCTCCAGCCGCCCGAACTCCTTTTCTTCAATGTGAAAAATATCGTATTTGGCGCCGACTTTTTCCTCCGGAAGCTTTTCTGCCACCAGCACGGAATGGCCCCGCTTTGCCATGCGTTCGGCAAGATACGCGCCGGACGTGCCGCCGCCGATAATGATAAGATCGTATTTTTCCATTACAGAATGCCTCCCTTACCGTTTTACAGAATCTATTTTAGCAGGATTTTTCTTCGATTGCAACATCTCCCGCGTTTTTTCGGTCCCGGCGCAAACCTCGCGCCCGCACTCCAACGACAGCAGCTTTGCCTTTTTGTCAAGCCCCGCCGCGTAACCGGTAAGCTGTCCGTCCGCGCCGATCACCCGATGGCACGGGATGAGAATCGCGATGGGATTTCTCCCCACCGCGCCGCCCACTGCCTGTGCGGACATGGCGGATCTTCCCGTCTGTGCGGTAAAAATCGCGGCCACTTCCCCGTAGGACGCGGTTTCCCCGTAGGGGATCGTTCGCAGGATCTCCCATATCGCCTTCCGGAATTCCGTTCCCGCGGGGCGCAACGGCGGCGTAAAATCCGGAACCATGCCGGCAAAATACAGATCGAGCCACCGCACGGTTTCCGAAAACACCGGCAGCCAGCGCGCCTCCCGTTCCGTCTCCGGAGGGCGACGGTATTGCCTTTGTCCGTCAAACCGCAATCCGGTCAACGCCTCGCCGTCGCTTGCAAGCGTCATGCCGCCAAGCGGAGAAGGATACCGCCAAACAAATTCCATCGTCAACGCTCCTTTTTTTGATCTCAGATCAGCCCTCTACCACGGCTTTCATCCGTTCGGCGATCCCCGCCGTGGAGAGCGCCGCCAGCGTATGCGCGTCCGTTCCCACGCAAAAATGCACGCCGACTTCTTTTCCAAGCAGAAAGAACCGCCTTGAAAACGCCGGATAGCGGAAAAAAGTGGGAGTGTGAATCTCCCAGCTGCAGCCGGCGCGCTCCCCCTTTTCCAGAATATCGCCCAGATCGTTGTCGCTGAGCGCGTCGAGCGTGGCGGCCTTTTCTGCCTCATTGAAAAACTTCATTTTGTTGGGAGAAAACGGATGCGCGATATTGTCTGCCCGGTCCGTCCGGAACAGAGCCCCGAGCACCGCGAGATTATGGGCGGCATAGCCCGCCGGGCTGCGGTCCTCCGGGTGTTCCCAGGCGTCCAGATGATAGTGGACGTGGGAATAGCTCGCAAAATCCAGCGCCTTATCAACAGCATAGGGCTCCGCGTATCTGCCGGTTCCGTAAACCGAAAGCTCCGCGCCGATCAGCACCCGCACGTCTGTTTTAATCCCCTTGAGCCGCTCTTTGAGCAGAAGAAAATTCCCGTAGGTATCGATCTCGTCGCCGGGGTCGGAATGGTCGGTGATCGCAAGGGTTTTGAGTCCGCAGCGCTCCGCCTGCAAAATCATCGCTTCCAGCGTCATTTCGGGCTTCGCGCATTTAGAAAACACCGAATGGGTGTGTACGTTATGCCGCGCAAGCGCATTATAATCATAGGTGCGTTCCAGAATGAACACGGTTTCTTCCCTCCCGGCTTCATTTACGTTTCAGGGATTTCAGATACGCTTTCTGCGCCGGCGTGATCCGTCTGCTTTCCACAGCCTTCCCGATCGCCTTGTTGTGCGTCCACACGTCCAGCTTTTGTTCTGTGATAAAGGGCAGAACGTCGTTGTACCGCTTCGCCAGAGCCGTAGCGAAATACCAGGCGATCATCATGTTCACATAGTATTCCTCCGAACGGACGGCGGCGACCATTTCCGGATACGCGGGAGAAAAGTCCGCCTCCAGAAAATGCGCCATCAGCATCCGGATCCCGAAGCGGACGGTATATGTTTCACCGGATGCGATCCACCGGTCGATCAGCGGCAGCAGCGCCTGTTTGTTTTTCCGGAACACCTGCGGATTCAGCTGGTCGCAGGTGGCCCAGTTATCAATGTAAGGCAGGAAACGGCAGGTTTCCTCCGCGCAGGCCGCCATGCTTCTGATATCGGAGATCATAAAGGCGTGGAGCTGGTTTTCCTCAAAATACCTGTGCGGCAGCGCCGACAGATATTCCTTTGCCCATTCTTCTCTCCCCATCTGCTTCGCGAGCTTCTTAAGATCGGGCGTCCGCACGCCGATCATCGTTTCCCGCGGCACCGTGGGCAGCAGCCCTCCCTGAAAATCACGGTAGGCGGTATCCTGCAAAGAAAAGAGCGCTTCTTCCAACTGTTCTTTTTTCATCTATATTCTCCCGTCAAATAAGAAAAAACGCCTCAAAGCGAAGCACACCGCAGCAAACGCCGCGGCCCGTTTCACCCGAAAGCGTGAAAAAAGAGGTCCGAACGGAATATCCATTTCCGAACGCGGTCAATGGATCGCGCGCATCAGAACGCTGACCTTACGCAAGAGCCACACAAACGCGCCGATCACGGCAAAAATGCCCAAAGCGCTGCCAAGCCAGCCAAACAGGATCCTTAAAGTTTTCATTTTCTCATTCCTCCGATGTTATCTGTGCAATAGATTATTTCTCTTCATTTATACAGCAAGTTTGGTTTATGGATCAAGACAAAAGGGACTTTGATAAACCGGCCTGCAAACTACGGCTCCCGCTCTTGTTTTATCCGGTCGATCAGCATCCGCATATCCTCCGGCGGCGCGGCGGTCAGGCACAGCGCTTCTCCGCTGATGGGATGCACAAACGACAGCTTTTCGCAGTGCAGCGCGGCTCTGCCGATGAAATCGGTATGCCCGCCGTACATCACGTCCCCCGCCAGCGGCGCGCCGAGAGCGGCAAAATGGACGCGGATCTGATGGGTCCTGCCCGTGATCGGCCGCACCGACAAAAGCGTGTGTTCGCCGTTGGTGCAAAGGGCTGTCCAGCGGGTCAGCGCCGGGTCGCCGCCCTCCCCCACCGCCCGCAGGGTCTTCATGGGGTCGGGACGGAGGATGGGGCTGTTGATTTCTCCCCTGCCCGTAAACGCCCCTTCCGCAACAGCAAGATAGGTTTTTTCGTAATTCCCCGACAAAAGCGCGGCGCAGTGCCGGTGCAGGGCGCAGAGCACAAGGCCAGAGGTCTGCTTATCGAGCCGCCCCACCGCGCGGAAGGCGCCGCTTTTCCCCTTGCCCGCCAGATACCCGGCCACGGCGTTGGCCAGCGTATCCCCCTGATGGTTGTGGGTGGGGTGCACCGCAAGCCCCGCGGGTTTGTTGACCACCAGCAGATCGTCGTCTTCATACACGATCTCGGGCATCTTTCCCTCCGGCAAAATCGGGCTCACTGGTTCCCGGATCCGGATCGTCAGCCGGTCGCCGGCATGCACCGGATCGATGGTGCGGATGAACGCGCCGTTCAACAGCAGGCTGCCGGGATCGTGCCGCAGCTTCGTCACGCTGCGGGCGGACATACCCAGATTCCCGCGCAGGAAACCGAGCAGTTTTTTTCCGTTGTATTCCGGCGGAACGGTATATTCTAAAACGCGATCCATTCTTTTCTCCGACGCAGCCATAATACCATAATATTATATAATTATTTTAATATAAAATTTTGTTTTCGTCAAGCATTTGGGATTGCAGTCTCAGATATTTTGTGGTAAAATAACAAACAAGCGGAAATTTGTCCAAAATCATCACAGCGAACAGCAGAGGAAAGGAGCTTTCTTATGAGCATGCGGAACAATCCAACCACCGAAGAGCAACCCGTGCAAACCGGCCGGGGCGGCGTTATCGGCAAAGCGAAAACCGCCGTTTATAATTTTTCGCACAACCCCTCTTTTACGGTAAAGGAACAGCTGGGCTACGCGGGCGGCATGTTCGGCAACGCCATGGGGCAGGATTGCGTTTATACCTACTCCAGTAAATTCAACCGGGATTTCCAGATGATCGATCCCATCCACCTGAATCTGATGGAAAACGCCTCCACCATTCTCAGCTTTCTGGTGCCGCCGGTGGCGGGCGTGCTGCTGGACAGACCCACAAGAGAAAACAAAAAAAGTATAACGAAATGGATCCTGCAGCTCACGCCGGTCCCCTTCGCCGTCACCTCCATGCTGCTCTTTGTGGTGCCTTCGGGGAAAATGATCGTGAATATGCTCTGGGCGCTGATCCTCACCATTCTCTTTTCCACGGTGGACACCTTTTTCGATATGGCGCTGAACACCATTTCGCTGCGTATGACCACCAACCCCAAAGACCGCAAAAACTTTTACACCATCGCTTCCCTTGCCTCCACCCTCGGCTCCATGCTGCCCGGCTGGCTGCTGCCCATCGTGGTGGATAAGTTTTCCGATACCAACGACCAGAAGTGGGCGCATTTCTACGTGGCGCTTGTGTTCTGTATTCTCGGTGTTTCCACCATGATCGCGCCGTATTTCACGCTGAACGAAAAAGTGGGGACCCTGAAGGTGCACGAAACCGAAAAGATCCACTGGAACCGCCATACGGTGGCTGCGATCTTCCGCAACCGTCCTTTTATCGTGATGGAGATCGCCATGATGTTCGAAACGGTGCGGCAGGTGACCTACGATCTGCTACCCGACCTCTACCGGGAAACCTTTGCCGACTACGGCATGAAGGCGGTGATCGACATGATTTCCGGCGCGCTGTCTTACGTGGGCCTGTTTTCCGTGCCGATCGTGGGGAACAAGATCTCCGCGCGCACCATGGTGATGGGCGGGCATTTCTATTCCACCCTGTTCTACGGCGCGGCGGCCCTGCTCGGCTCGAATTTCAATCTGGACCGTGTGCGGAAATTCCGCTACGTCACGGGAATCCTGATCGGCTTCTCCGGTATGCCGAACTCCGGTATGGCGGCCGGCCGCAAGATCCTGCTGGCGGATTCCACCGACTATATGGAATGGGATTCCGAAAAACGCTACGGGACGCCCCTTCGCAGCGACGGTATGCTGCTGGCGGTGCAGAGCATGATGGGAAAGGTCAATTCGCTGCTGCGGGTGAACATCAAAAACCTTTCTCTGCGGATGATCGGTTATCAGAGCGGTCAGCAGGACGCTTCGGGAAAAGCGGTGCGCGTGGTGCAGAGCGACAAAACCCTCAAGGGCATCTACTTTGTGGTCACGCTCTGCGGCGCGATCGGCAACCTGATCCCGGGCATCATCTACTCCTTTGACAGTTTTACCGGCAAACGGAAAGACGCCGTCATGGCAGAGCTCAACGAAATGCGCGCGGCGCGGGGCGTTGCGGCGGCGCAGGACGAAGCCGAAGAACCGGCCGAAACGACCCTGTAAAACGTCGTTCAGACAGAAAAAAAGCGGAAGCGGAGATTTTTCGGTCTCCGCTTCTTTTTTTGTTATTCCGTTCCGAAAGGGATCATTCCGCCGACGCGGCGCGGATATAGCGCTTGAAGAACGCCACGCCCGCTTCCAGCGAAGCCACCGGGATCCGCTCGTTGGTCCCGTGGGTGGTCAGCAGCAGCGCGGTGCTCACCTTAAAGGGAGAATAGCGGTAGATGTTTTTACACACCGGCTGATAATGGCAGGCGTCGGTGCCGCCCATCACCAGATAGGGCGCCACGATGGTGTTTTTATCCATGCCGCGGCAGATCTTTTCTATAATATGATAGGCGCGGGAATCGGTGGGCGAGATCTCCGACGGATTTTTCCATCCGGGCAGCAGATTCAGCTCCACCTTTTTATTGCGGATCACTTTTCTCAGGTGATCCAGCACGTCGTCCACCGTCTGCCCCGGGAAGATCCTGAAATTCACGATCACGCTCGCCTTCTGGGGCAGCACGTTCGCCTGGGGGCTGCCGCTGGCCATGGTAACGCCGGTGGTGGTGCGCAGCATGCTCGCCGCCGGGGGCACGTAGCTCAATCCCTTTGCCAGCAGCGGTTTCATGTATTTCAGATTACAGGTCACAAGCTTCACCGGGTAGGAGACGTTGCGTCCGATCTGATCGAAAAGCTCCGCCATCATGGGGGAGACCTTCGCCTTGAACTGGTGGTTCTCGATATCCAGCACCACCTTCGCCAGCTTCCCGATGGCAGTGTGGTTCGGCGACTGGGAGGAATGGCCGCCCTTGGCGAACACCGAGACCTCCACGTCCGCGTAGCCCTTTTCCGCCACGCCGATCCCGGCAAGGTTCTTGTCGATCACGCCTTTTACGTTCACGGGCAGGATCGCGCCGCCCTCGTCGATCACCGAATCCAGATGGATGCCGCGGTCGGCAAACCAAAGGCACATGGCGGTGGCGCCGTTCTCTTCGTTGGCGCACATCACCTCCTCGTTGTGTCCGAGGCAGATATACACGTCCCGCTCGGGACGGAAGCCCTCCGAAAGCAGCGTCTCCACGCTTTCCATCACGGCAATCAGATGGTTTTTCATATCCAGCGCCCCGCGGCCCCAGATGAACTCGCCGTCGTCCACGCCGTCAAAGGGCGGATGCGTCCAGTCGTCCAGCGTCCCCTCCGATATAGGGACCACGTCCTGATGCGCCAGAAGGGCGATGGGCTCAAGATCCTGCCGTTTTCCCTGCCAGCGGAACAGAAGACTGCCGCGGCGGATCACCGTTAATTCCAGTTTTTCGTGCGCAAGCGGATAGCGCTCCCGCAAAAACGCGTGGAACCGGTCGAACACGTCCCAGTTCATCTTTTCGGGATCCCGGTCGGCGATCGTAGGGATGCGGATCGCATCGGAAAGGTTTTTGCGGTACCGCGCCAGATCCACGTTTTCCGCGGGCAGCGGCTGGGCGGGCACGGATTCCGGTTTATGCAGATACGCCCGGACCGGCAGCGAGGCAGCGGCGGCGCCGAGACCGGCGCCCAACGCATATTTCAATTTTTTATCCATTCCTTATTCCTCCCATTCTTCATCGCGTCCCACGTCGCTTTTTTTACTCTGAGAGGCTCTTTTTTTCGCGGCGGGCGTCCTGCTCACGGTCGTCGTTTTGCCGGAAGACAACGAGCGGGAAACGGTGGTCGTCCTGCCGGCGGACAACGGATCGGTCATTTTTTTGCCTGCGCCGCTCTGATCCGCGCTCCCTACGGCGCGGGTCGTAATGACCGGCGACGGCGCCATTCCTTCCATGCCCTCCGGCATCCAGCCGATATCAAACGGATCGTCGGCGCGTCTTTTGGCAGCCGCGGCGGCGCTGTCGGCTTTTTCGCCGCCGTCGTTTCCCCGCGCGGCCCTGCCCTGCGATTTCGATTCGGCGCTTTGCGTCCGCCTGGCGGAAGCGCCCCCGGATCCCGCGCTCTTTTTTGCCGCGGCGCGCGCGTTCTGCCGCTCCTGCGCGATTCCCTTCAGGCTGATCATGCGGATGGCGTTCCGTTTTTTGCGGTGCGTTACGGGATAGATCGCGAACAGATACACCATCCCCGGGAACGCAAGCAGAACGACCAGCAGCGCGCAGATGATAAACAGCCTGGAGGTCACCGTCTGCACGATCAGATGCCCCACGTATTTAATAACGCTGGGGGAAATATCCTTTTCGGCGACCAGCTCCACGTCCGCAATGGTCTCGCCGGCATATTTCACCGCCGCCTTGCCGAGAACGTCCCCCCGCTTCACGGGCGCAAACACCTCTTCGGCCGTTTCACCGGGATAAGGCTCGATCGAAACGCTGCTGGCGTCCACGTCTTTGGGCACCAGAACGCTCACGCTGTGCCCCGGCGCCAGCCGGAGCCGATCCGTTTTGCTGGCGAGGCGCACCTTGATCTCCCACACGGACATGTCGGGGTTGGCGACCTCCCGCAGGCGGATATTATCGAAAACCCAGTCGTAGGTCCGTTTCGATTCCACAAACGCCATATTCTCTTCCACGCCGTCGTTGTCGTAGTCGTAGAACTTTCCGTTCATGGCGATGCACATATAATTGTAGCCGTCCTTCGACGCCCACGAGATCAGGCATCTGCCGGCGCTGTCGGTGGTGCCGGTTTTGCCGCCCTTGGCATATTGATAATAGTAATCCGGGATGCCGCTGTTCAGCAGGCTGTTGGTGTTGCGCAGCTTTCTGGCGTAGGATTTGTTCGTTTCGGGGATATCATAATCCAGCGTCCCCGTGATCTGGGAGAACATGCTGTCTTTCAGGCAATAGCGGTAGATCTTCGCAAGGTCGTTCGCCGTGGTATAATGCTCCGGATCGTCAAGGCCGTGGGCGTTCACGAAATGCGTGTCCGTGCAGCCGAGATTTTCGGCGAACTGGTTCATCAGGTCCACAAACGCGTTGATGTCGCCGTTCCCCACGTAATGCGCGATCACGTTGGCGGCGTCGTTGGCGCTGGCCACCAGCATACAGGACAGAAGCTGGCGCAGCGTCAGGATCTCGCCCGGCTCCAGATCGGCCACGGAGCTGTTGGTTCCTTCCAGCAGCGAAATGCAGACCTCTGGCACCTTGACCTCCAGATTCAGATTCTCGCAGTTTTCGATCGCGATGATCGCTGTCACGATCTTTGTGATGGACGCGGGCGCCACGCGCATATCCGCGTTTTTGGCGCAAAGCACCTCGCCGTTATCGAGACTTTCGAGATAGAGCACCTCTACGTCGTCGTTCTCGGGCTCATAGGTGACCGCGAAGGCGGAAAAACCGCAGACGATCAGCATAAAAAGTGAAAAAAGCACAACAAAAACCGTTTTTTTCATAGACAAACTCCGTTTTTTCTTGTATGATATAAGAAAAGCAAGCAAATCTTGCTTTCATTGCAAAATGAGAGGAATCCTGAAATATGATTTATTTTACGGGAGATCTGCACGGCGACAAATCCCGCGTCAGCCGCGCCGCGCTCAAAAACGTCAACGAGGGCGACACCCTGATCATCTGCGGCGACTTCGGTTTTATCTGGGACAACAGCAAGCGCGAGCACAAAACGCTCGAAAAGCTCAACAAGCTGAACATCCGCGTTCTGTTCGTGGACGGCACGCATGAAAACTTCCGTCTGCTGAACGCGCTCCCCGTGATGGAATACTGCGGCGGGAAGGTGCATAAAATCACCGACAATATCTACCACCTGCTGCGCGGGCAGATCTACGAGATCGAGGGAAGGACCATCTTTGCCTTCGGCGGCGGCGAGAGCCCGGAGCTGGAGCTGCAGGAGGACGAGGAGATCATGGAGGAACGTCCGGAAGTCCCCTCGAAGGATGAAATGCTGGAGGGCGTAAAAAACCTGGAGGCCTGCGGTTATAAGGTGGACTATATCGTCACCCACGAGCCGCCCGCCGGGATCCGCGATTTCCTGACCCTTTCGCAGAACCGCGCCGCCACGGTGAGCGCCATCGGCGCCTATCTGGACGAGCTGGCGCAGCAGGCGGAATACAAACGCTGGTTTTTCGGCAGCCTGCACGTGGATAAATTCATCTCCACCTCGTCCATCTGCGTGTTCGAGAGCATCATCAACGCCGACACGGGAAAAACCGTCTGATCAAAGCGACAGATAAGCCTCTACGGCGTCCTCGCAGGTAAACCCGCCGGGAGACCGGTCGAAGTTTTTGATCCCGTTTTCCCACCGCTTTGCGACTTCCCGCGCCTCCGCCTCGGAAATCGAGAAATCAAAACGGCAGACGGACGCGATCCGGCCGCAGATCTCCGCAGCCGGGAGGCCCAACGCGTTTTCCAGCGCTCCGACCTGTTCGGGGCGCTCTTTTTGCGCCCTTTGCATCAGGCAGGGGAAAAAGGCGGCGCAGGCAAGGCCGTGCGGGACGCCGTAGCGCTCGGTGAGATGATATCCCAGCGTATGCGGGAACACGGTGCCGGTGATATTGATCGCAAGCCCGGCATATAAAGAAGCGGCGTACCACACGTTTCGTTCCGCTTCCGAAGGCGGGAACGACGACAGCGCGGGATCCGCAAAAAAAGAACGCAGCAAAGAGATCGCCTGCAGGGCATAGAGCGCGCTCAGATCGTTTCGCATGGACGAAAACAGGCTTTCGGAGGCATGGGCAAAGGCGTCCAGCGCCGTGGAGCGGGTGATTGCCGCAGGCACGCCGCAGGTATAGCGGTAATCGCAGAACGAGACCCGCGCATAGCAGTCCGCGCCGGAAATGCTTTTTTTGAGCCCCGTATCGCTGTTCGTTAAAACGCTCACGCCCGTAACCTCGCTGCCGGTGCCTGCGGTGGTGCCGATCAGCACCACGGGCTTTGCGGCGGCCGGGATCCTGCGGCTGTAGATCCCGTCGTGGGTCATTTCCGGGTCCGCGGCGTAGATCGCCGCCGCTTTTGCGGCGTCCATGGCGGAGCCGCCGCCGATCCCCACGATAAAATCCGCGCCGGTTTCCCGGGCGGCTGCGCCCGCGGCGAAGCAGGTTTTTGTTTGGGGATTCGGCTCCACGCCGTCAAACACCGTATACCGAACGCCCGCTTCCTCCAGCGCCTTTCTGCAGTCGGCAAGCGCGCCGCTTTTCCTGGCCGCCGAGGAAGAGGCAACGATCAGACAGGCGCGTCCGAGAGAGGAAAAGAGCGCCGCATTCCGCAAAACGCAGTCCTCGCCGCAGATCACACGCGTCGGCATATAAGAATTCAATAAAACAGAAGCCATATACGCTTTCCTTTACCGGGAGAATATAGTATAACAGAAGCATTATACAATTTTTTTTCCTGCTTGTAAATCACTTTTTTATTAATTTTCTTGACAATATGCAAAACATGGTTTAGAATTTACTAAAAGATTATAAGAAAGGCGGCAAATTCCATGTTAAAGTATATTTTGTCATTGGATCAGGGTACCACCAGTTCCAGAACCATCGTTTTCAACAAAAAGGGCGAGATCGTTTCCAAAGCGCAGTATGAATACGAGCAGATCTATCCCCAGGCCGGTTGGGTGGAGCATGATCCCGAGGCGATCCTGAAAAGCCAGTTCCGTTCTTTGGCGGACGCGCTGATCGAAGGGAAGATCGAAGCCAAGGAAATCGCCGCCATCGGTATCACGAATCAGCGCGAGACCACCGTTTTGTGGGATAAGCGCGACGGCAAGCCCGTGTATAACGCCATCGTGTGGCAGTGCCGCCGGACCGCCGAGATGTGCGAACAGCTGAAAGCGGAAGGGATGGCCGAATACATCAGAGAGCACACCGGCCTTGTGGTGGACGCCTATTTCTCCGCCACCAAGATCAAATGGATCCTCGACAACGTGGAAGGCGCGCGCCAGCTGGCGGAAGAGGGCAACCTGCTCTTCGGCACCATCGACACATGGCTCATCTGGAACCTGACCAACGGCCGCGTGCACGTTACCGATTATTCCAACGCCTGGCGCACCATGCTCTTCGACGTGGACCGTCTGTGCTGGGACGAATACCTCTGCAACAAGCTCGGTATTCCCATGTCCATCCTGCCGCGCGTCGCCCCCTCCAGCGAAGTCTACGGCGCTGTGGCGCAGGGCATCCCCGGCATTGAAGCGCTGGCGGGCATCCCCATCTGCTCCGCCATCGGCGACCAGCCCGCCGCCCTCTTCGGTCAGGCGTGCTTCCGTCCCGGGCAGGCAAAGAACACCTACGGCACCGGCTGCTTCCTGCTGATGAACACCGGCAAGGAGCGCGTGCACTCCCACAACCAGCTGGTCACCGGCATTGCCTGGGGCCTCAACAACGAGGTGGAATACTGCATCGAGGGTTCCGCCTTCAACGCCGGGTCCATCATCCAGTGGCTGCGGGATGAAATGAACATCATCAAAAACGCGCCCGAGTGCGACCGCTTCGCCGAATCCGTGCCGGATTCCAACGGTATCTATCTGGTGCCCGCGTTCACCGGTCTCGGCGCTCCCTACTGGGATATGTACGCCCGCGCCTGCATCGTCGGCATGACCCGCGGCACCAACAAAAAGCACCTCTGCCGCGCCGTGCTCGAAGCGATCACCTTCCAGATGACCGACCTGCTGGAAGCCATGCGCGCAGATTCCAACATCGAGATCTCAGAGCTGCGTGTGGACGGCGGCGCCAGCATCTCCAATATTATGATGCAGATCCAGGCCGATATGATCAACACCCCCGTAAACCGCCCGAAATGCGTGGAAACCACTGCGCTCGGCGCCGCGTATCTCGCCGGCCTTGCCGTGGGCTTCTGGAGCAGCATGGAAGAGATCGAGAGCATCCGCGAGGTATCGAAGGTCTTTGAGCCGCAGATGAGCCGCGAAGACCGCGACAAGCTGTATGCGGGCTGGAAACGCGCCGTTGAAAGAGCCAAGGGCTGGATCGAGCACTGATCGACCGAACCGACAAAGCTTTGAGGAAGTGAGCCTCAAACGTATCATATCACGTAATTTCATGCCAAAAGGAGTGTGTAACGATGGCAAGAGTCTATAATTTTTCAGCCGGTCCCTCCATGCTTCCGCTGGAAGCGCTGGAGAAGGCGCAGAAGGATCTTCTGGATTATCAGGGCAGCGGGCAGTCCGTGATGGAAATGTCCCACCGGTCCAAGGTCTTTGACGACATCATCAAAGAGGCCGAGTCGCTGTTCCGCGAGCTGATGAACATCCCCGGCAACTATAAAGTCCTGTTCCTGCAGGGCGGCGCGTCCGCGCAGTTCTCGGCGATCCCGCTGAACTTTATGAACAAAAACAACAAAGCGGATTACATCATCACCGGCGTGTGGGCAAAAAAGGCGTTTCAGGAAGCCAAAAAATACGGCGACGCCCGCGCTGTTGCCTCCTCCGAGGATAAGGTCTACACTTATATCCCCAAGGTGACGAAAGAGGATATCGACCCCGAGGCGGATTACGTTTATATCTGCATGAACAACACCATCTACGGGACCAAATATCCCTATATTCCCGACACCGGCGACGTGCCGCTGATCGCGGACGTTTCTTCCTGCTTCCTGTCGGAACCGCTGGACGTGACAAAATTCGCCATGGTCTACGGCGGCGCGCAGAAAAACATCGCCCCCGCGGGTCTCGTGGTGGCGATCATCCGTGAGGATATGCTGGGCAACGCCAGAGACATCACACCCACCATGCTGAACTACAAGATCCAGGCGGACGCCGATTCCCTTTACAACACCCCGCCCTGCTGGACCATCTATATGTGCAAGCTGGTGCTGGAGTGGATCAAAGAAAAGGGCGGCCTTGAGGCCATCAAAGAAAACAATATCAAAAAGGCGAATCTCCTTTACGATTTCTTTGAGGAAAGCAAGCTCTTCAAGAGCCCCGTGAACAAAGAGGACCGCTCCCTGATGAACATCCCCTTCGTCACAGGCGATGCGGATCTGGACGCGAAATTCGTAAAAGAAGCCACAGCCGCCGGCTTTATCAACCTGAAAGGCCACCGCACCGTGGGCGGCATGCGCGCCTCCGTTTACAACGCCATGCCGATCGAGGGCGTGGAAAAGCTGGTCGCTTTTATGAAGGAATTTGAAAAGGCGAACGCCTGACCCTCCATCCAACAAAGAATATATTTCGGAGTAAATAATAATGTATCAAGTATTAACGCTGAACAAGATTTCCAAAACAGGGCTGTCGAATTTTTCCGCCGCCGATTTCTGCTGCGGCGACGATATCAAAAACCCGGACGCCGTGATCGTCCGCTCCGCCGCCATGCATGAAATGGAGTTTTCCTCCAATCTGCTGGCCATCGCCAGAGCCGGCGCCGGCACCAACAACATTCCCATCGACCGCTGCACCGAAAACGGTATCTGCGTGTTCAACACCCCGGGCGCCAACGCCAACGCCGTAAAAGAACTGGTGATCTGCGCCCTCTTCCTCACCTCCCGCAAGATCGTGGCGGGCGCCGAATGGTGCGAGACCCTCAAGGGCTCCGGCGCCGAGGTCTCCAAAAAAGTGGAGAAGGGCAAGAGCAGCTTTGTTGGCCCCGAGATCCTCGGCAAAACGCTGGGCGTGATCGGTCTCGGCGCCATCGGCATCCTCGTGGCGAACGCGGCAAAGGCGCTCGGCATGAACGTGATCGGCTACGACCCGTTCCTTTCGGAGGAAGGCAAAGCGCGGCTTGCCGACGGCGTGGAATTCACCGCCGACCTCGACAGGATCTTCACCGCCTCCGACTATATCTCCGTCCACGCCCCGCTGAACGACAGCACCCGCGGCGTGGTGGGCAGAGAGAATCTCGCCAAGGCCAAAGACGGGCTGCGGGTTCTGAACTTCGCCAGGGCGGAGCTGGTAGACAACGACGCGCTGCTTGAGGCGCTCGAAAGCGGCAAAATCGCCGCCTACGCCACCGACTTCCCCACCGACGACCAGATCGGCGTACCCGGCGTAACAGCCATTCCGCATCTCGGCGCTTCCACCCCCGAGGCGGAAGAGAACTGCGCCGTGATGGCGGTGAACCAGCTCTCCGATTATCTGCTGAACGGCAACGTGAAGAACTCCGTGAACCTTCCCGCGCTGCGGCTCGACAAAGCCGGCAAGGTCCGCGTCACGGCTGTGACGAACGGCGATCTTTCCGGTACCCTTGCAGCCGCGCTGACCGATAACGGCGTAAACGTGAAAGCCTCCGCTTCGGCGGTCAGAAAAGCCGTCGGCTACTGTGTATTCGATACCGACGACGAGATCACCGACGCCACCATCAGCGCGCTCAGGGAAATCGAGGGCGTTCGTATCCTTCGCGTTCTGTGATCCCTGTTTTACGGCGTTCATAATCATTCATACCAAAGCACCGCAGAGGCTTTCCTTTGCGGTGTTTTTCTGTTATTCCGTTGATTTCAGCCGCTTGAGGGCGCTTTTTTCCAACCGCGACACCTGCGCCTGCGAGATCCCGATCTCCTTCGCCACCTCGACCTGCGTTTTCCCTTCCATGAACCGGCGGCTGAGGATCCGTTTTTCCCGCGGGCCCAGCGCCTTGATGGCTTCCTTCAGGCTGATCTCGTCGATCCAGTCGTTTTCGTCCCCGCAGGACCCTACCTGGTCCACCACGTAGAGCGTATCGGAACCCTCGGAATACACCGGCTCGTAAAGCGAAAGCGGCTCCACCACCGCCTCCAGCGCGATCACCACCTTTTTCCGGTCGAGCCCCAGCGCCGCCGCGATCTCGTCCACCGTGGCCTCCCTGCCCAGCTGATGGGTCAGTTCCTCCTTTTTGAGCATGGCGTGGTAGGCGATATCCCGCATGGACCGGCTCACCCGCACCGCGTTGTTGTCGCGCAGGAATCTTCTGATCTCCCCGATGATCATGGGGACTGCGTAGGTCGAAAGCTTCACGTTCAGGTTGACGTCAAAGTTGTCCACCGCCTTGATGAGCCCCATGCAGCCCACCTGAAACAGGTCGTCCGGGTTTTCGTTGCGGGACGAAAAACGCTGCACCACGCTCAGCACCAGCCGCAGATTCCCGTTAATGAGCGTCTCCCGCGCTTTTTTATCGCCCTCCTTCGTTTTCTTTAACAACTCCAGCGTTTCTTTGTCAGTCAGCGTTTTCAGCGTCGCGGTATTCACCGCCGTGATCTCCACCTTACTGAATTGCATCTGCGCTCCCCTTTCCGTTCGATACCTTCAGTATTGGTGCAAGGAGGCGCTTTTAATCCGCATGGACAATAAGAATATCTTATGGACGCCATATTCAATATTCAAATCATCTATACAAAAACCATCGTAATATAAAAATTATTTATCCCCATTTTTTCTGTTATAAAAGGAACTGATATTTTGCACATTTTTTTTGCCAAACATACAAAAAACTCAGAAAAACCACTTGACAATTCAATGGGAAAAGCATATTCTATTACTAATTTATTCTCTGTGTCGGATATCGGGACCGACCCGCCGCGCGCGATACGCGATGTCTCACCGGGCATCCCCCACAAAAAAGCCTCCGTCGGTTTGTGAAAAACGACAGAAGGTTATAAATTATTCTTATGTTTTCAATGATTCGAAATACAGGAGGAAACAACATGAACAGCTACATCGAAAGAACCATCGAGAAGGTAAAGCAGAAGAATTCCTACGAGCCCGAATTTATTCAGACCGTGGAAGAAGTTCTGACCTCCATCGAGCCGGTCATCGACGCGCATCCCGAATACGAGGCCGCCGATCTTCTGGGCAGACTCACCGAGCCGGACCGCGGTATCTCCTTCCGCGTCACGTGGGTGGACGACGCCGGAAAAACGCAGGTCAACCGCGGCTACCGTTTCCAGTTCAATTCCGCCATCGGCCCCTACAAGGGCGGTCTGCGCTTCCATCCCTCGGTATACAGCGGCATCTTAAAGTTCCTCGGCTTTGAGCAGATTTTCAAAAACTCCCTCACCGGCCTTCCCATCGGCGGCGCCAAGGGCGGCTCCGACTTCGATCCCGCTGGCAAGAGCGACGCGGAGGTCATGCGCTTCTGCCAGGCGTTCATGACGGAGCTCTTTAAGTATATCGGGCCCGACGTGGACGTTCCCGCGGGCGACATCGGCGTGGGCGGCAGAGAGGTCGGTTACCTCTACGGCCAGTACAGACGGCTCACCAGCACCTTCAACAACGGCGTGATCACCGGCAAGGGGCTTCCCTTCGGCGGTTCCCTGATCCGTCCCGAAGCCACCGGCTACGGCGCCATGTATTATCTGCTTGAGGTGCTCAACCACTTCGGCGACAGCGTCGAGGGCAAAACCGTGGCGATCTCAGGCTTCGGCAACGTGGCCTGGGGCGTGGCGAAAAAGCTCGCGCAGCTCGGCGCCAAGGTGGTCACGCTTTCCGGCCCCGACGGTTATATCTACGATCCCGACGGTGTGAGCACCGAAGAAAAAATCAATTTCATGCTCGAAATGCGCGCCAGCAACGTGCCCGCCGTGAAGCCCTATGCCGACAAATTCGGCGTGGAATTCATTCCCGGCCAAAAGCCCTGGGGCGTGGAAGCGGACATCATGATGCCCTGCGCCACCCAGAACGAAGTGAACATGGACGAAGCGAAAAAGATCGTTGCCAACGGCGTGAAGTATTATATTGAAGTGGCCAATATGCCCACCACCAACGACGCGCTGCAGTATCTGAAAGAGAACTGCAAGGCCGTGGCGCCCTCCAAGGCGGTCAACGCCGGCGGCGTGGCGGTTTCCGCGCTCGAAATGTCCCAGAATTCCATGCGCTACAGCTGGACCGCGGAAGAAGTGGACGCGAAGCTCAAGGATATCATGAAGAACATCCACAACAACTCAGCCGCGGCGGCCGAGGAATACGGCCTGGGCTACGATCTGGTCGCGGGCGCGAACATCGCGGGCTTCAAAAAGGTGGCCGAAGCGATGCTGGCGCAGGGCCTGATCTGATCCCGGGTTCCCGTTTTTGGTTTTTTCTCTCAATTTCAGTATATTTTCAGCATCCCGGGATATACTTTGTATTGTCAAGAGGACGAATGAGATTGAGAGGCACTTCCTTGTTTTTTCATAAATAATCTCCAAAAGGATAAAGCCGCGGGCAAACACCTGCGGCTTTATTCTATTTCTGTTTTATTCCGTTTTTTCGGATCAGTCCTGCTGCTCCAGCAGCCGTTTGAGATACTGCCCGGTGTAGCTGTCGGGATGTTCCGCCACCGCCTCCGGCGTACCGGCGGCAACGATTTCCCCGCCGCGGTCGCCGCCCTCCGGGCCCAGATCGATGATATAATCGGCGCATTTGATCACGTCCAGATTATGCTCGATCACCACCACGGTGTTGCCGCCATCCACCAGGGTCTGCAGCACGTCGATCAGTTTGTGCACGTCCGCGGTGTGAAGGCCGGTGGTGGGCTCGTCGAGAATATAAAGCGTTTTGCCGCTGGCCTTGCGTGAAAGCTCCGTCGCCAGCTTCACCCGTTGGGCTTCCCCGCCCGAGAGCTGGGTGGAGGGCTGGCCGATGCTGATATAGCCCAACCCCACGTCGTAGAGGGTCCGGAGTTTTTTGCGGATGGCGGGGATATTCTCAAAAAAGCGCAGTCCTTCCTCCACCGTCATGTTCAGCACGTCGCTGATATTTTTCCCCTTATAACGCACCTCCAGCGTTTCGCGGTTGTAGCGCGCGCCGCCGCAGACTTCGCAGGGCACGTATACGTCCGACAAAAAGTGCATCTCGATCTTCACGATGCCGTCGCCCTGGCAGGCCTCGCACCGGCCGCCCGATACGTTGAAGGAAAACCGGCCCATGGAGTAGCCCCGGGTTTTGGCGTCGGTGGTCTGCGAAAACAGCTTCCGGATATCGGTAAACACGCCGGTGTAGGTGGCGGGATTGGAGCGGGGCGACCGGCCGATGGGCGACTGGTCGATATCGATCACCTTGTCGAGATACCCGGTTCCCGCAAAGCCGTCGTTTTTGCCGGGATATTTTTTTGCGCCGTTGAGCTCGTTCGCCAGCTGCTTATAGATGATCTCGTTCACAAGCGAGGATTTCCCGGAGCCCGAAACGCCGGTCACACAGGTAAAGGTCCCGAGCGGGATCGAAACGTCGATGTGCTTCAGGTTGTTCTGCGCCGCGCCGAACACCGTAAGAGCGTGCCCGTTCCCTCCCCGTCTCGTTTCGGGGATCCCGATCTTCTTCTTTCCGGTCAGATATTGCCCGGTGATCGAACGGTTGCATTTTTTGATGTCCGCAAGCGTGCCTGCCGCCACGATCTCGCCGCCGTGGATGCCGGCGCCGGGGCCGATATCCACGATATAATCCGCCGCCTTCATGGTATCCTCGTCGTGTTCCACCACGATCAGCGTGTTGCCGATGTCCCGCAGGTTCTTCAGCGTGCCGATCAGCTTATCGTTGTCGCGCTGGTGCAGGCCGATGCTGGGCTCGTCGAGCACGTAGAGCACGCCCGTTAAGGCGGAGCCGATCTGCGTCGCCAGACGGATGCGCTGGCTTTCCCCGCCCGAAAGCGTCCCCGAGGACCGCGAGAGAGTGAGATAATCCAACCCCACCCGGGACAGGAATTCCAGCCGCGCGCGGATCTCCTTCAGAATGCTCTCCGCGATGAACGCGTCCCGTTCTCCGAGACGCAGCCCGTCGATAAACGCCAGCGCTTTGGTGATACTCAGCGTCGTGAAATCATAAATATTCTTATCGCCCACGGTTACGGCGAGCACTTCTTTTTTCAGCCGCGCGCCGTTACAGGCAGGGCAGGTGTGGTCGGTCATGAACAGCTCGATCTCCCACCGGGCCCACTCGCTGGAGGATTCCCGGTACCGCCGCTCCAGGTTGTTCACGATCCCCTCGAAGGGCGCTTCATAGCTTGTTTCCCCGGTAGGGAGCTTGCGGTGCAGCTTCAGCTTTTCGTTCCCGGTGCCGTAAAGGATCGCGTCGATCCCCTCTTTGGGGATCTCTTTCACCGGCGTATCCATCGTAAAACCGTAGCGCTCCGCGATCCCCTCCAGATACATCCGGGCGATGGAACCGAATTTTTCGCTGCTCCAGCCGCAGCCGTGCACCGCGCCCTGATTGATGCTTTTGTCCTTTTCGGGCAGGATCAGCTCCGGCGAAACCTTCTTATAAACGCCGAGCCCCGCGCACTGGGGACAGGCGCCGAAGGGATTGTTGAAGGAAAACAGCCGGGGACTCAGTTCCCCGAAGCTCACATCGTGGTCCGGACAGGCGAATTTTTCGGAAAAAAGCATTTCCTCGCCGCCCACCACGCTCACGAGCACCAGCCCGTCCGCCAGCCGCAGCGCCGTTTCCAGAGAGTCCGTCACGCGGGAAAGGATGCCCTCTTTCATCACAAGGCGGTCCACCACCACCTCGATCACGTGCTTGTTGTTTTTCACGAGCTTGATCTCTTCCGAAAGCTCCCGCATCTCGCCGTCGATCCTGGCGCGGACAAAACCGCTTTTCCGGGCGGCTTCCAGTACCTTCACATGCTCGCCCTTGCGCCCGCGCACCACGGGCGCCATGATCATAAACCGCGCGCCCGGCGCAAGATCCATCACCCGGTCCGCCATCTGATCCACCGACTGTCCGCGGATCTCCTTGCCGCAAACGGGGCAGTGCGGGATCCCAACCCTGGCGTAAAGCAGGCGGAGGTAATCGTAGATCTCCGTTACCGTGCCCACCGTGGAACGCGGGTTCTTCGAGGTGGTCTTCTGATCGATGGAAATGGCCGGAGAAAGCCCCTCGATCATCTCCACGTTCGGCTTTTCCATCTGCCCCAGGAACTGGCGGGCGTAGGAAGACAGCGATTCCACGTAGCGGCGCTGCCCCTCCGCATAGATCGTATCGAAGGCGAGGGTGGATTTGCCCGAACCCGAAAGCCCGGTAAATACGATCATTTTTTCTCTGGGGAGCGTCAGGTCCACGTTTTTCAGGTTGTGCTCCTTCGCCCCCACGATCTTAATGTATTTCTGCGCCATGGCGTTATTCTTCTCCCTTTAACTTCGCGATCTTGTCGCGGATATAGGCTGCGTTTTCAAAGTCGAGGATCTTCGCCGCCGCCTTCATTTCTCTGGTCAGCCGGTAGATCAGCTCTTCCCGCTCTTTCTTTGTCAGCTTCGTGCCGTTCAGGCCGGCAGCCGCTTTGTGCGTGTTGGAGATCTCGATCACCTCGCGGATATCCTTCACAATGGTCTGCGGTATGATGCCGTGGGCGGTGTTATAGGCCTGCTGCTTTTCGCGGCGGCGGTAGGTTTCGCGGATGGCGCGCTCCATGGAGGGCGTTACAGTGTCGGCATACATGATCACCTTGCCGCCGGCGTTCCGCGCCGCCCTTCCCACGGTCTGGATCAGCGAGGTTTCGGACCGCAAAAAGCCCTCCTTGTCCGCGTCCAGCACGATCACCAGCGACACCTCCGGCAAATCCAGCCCCTCGCGCAGCAGGTTGATGCCCACCAGCACGTCGAATTCGCCCAGCCGCAGATCGCGGATGATCTCCATGCGCTCCATGGTGTCGATATCGTGGTGCATATAGCGGACTCTGATCTTGTAATCCCGCAGATATTCGGTGAGGTTTTCCGCCATATTCTTGGTGAGGGTGGTGATCAGCACCCGCTCTTTGTTGGCGGTGCGGATATTGATCTCGCCGATCAGGTCGTCGATCTGCCCCTCCACCGGGCGCACCTCGATCTCCGGATCCAGAAGCCCCGTGGGACGGATGATCTGTTCCACCGTCTGTACGCTCAGTTCCTTTTCCAGCGGGCCGGGCGTGGCGCTCACGAACACCTTCTGCCCTGTGCGGGCATAGAATTCGTCGAAGGTCAGCGGCCGGTTGTCAAAGGCCGAAGGCAGGCGGAAACCGAATTCAACAAGGCTCTCTTTCCGCGAGCGGTCGCCGCCGTACATGCCCCGCACCTGCGGCAGGGTCACGTGGGATTCGTCCACAAACAGCAGATAATCCTCGGGGAAGAAATCCA
>CACZOP010000201.1 GCA_902782845.1 Oscillospiraceae bacterium
AAGCTGTCCATCTCGATTCTTTCAGCATAGCTAACCGGTTCGTTGTAATCAGGTATTATACAGGGCGCCCTTTATGGGGCGTCTTTTGTCAATTGCCCGATAATATATAATATTTTGTTTTGGGGAATTGAGTGCTATATTGCTGAGGATAAAACGGTGATCAACCGGCTTTCCGTGCTTGTGAAAACGGGATTTGTCATCCCGCATTTGGTCAATGAACGTATCCGGTCCTATGAGCTCAGCGCGTTTGCAAAAGCGCACGCGGCAAATATTAAAAAGCGGATCGATTGAGTATGAGTAATAAAAAAACGATTCGGAATCATATTGTAACCGGACCTTAGACAAAATTGCTTTTACTGTATTATGTAAAGAAAAAAGCCGGCTTGTTTTCAAGCGGAGATCAAGGATCGCGATACGATTGCAGCTCCCGGTCGGGGGCTGTTTTTCTTTCCCGTTCGCGCCGGAGGTGCGGGCGATAGATCCGTTGTGTCCCGTTTTTGCCGCATGGAAAATGGTATTCTATTGTTGAGAAAAGCGAAAACGGAGGAACGGAAAATGCAGTTCTATAAATTCAAATGTCTTGCGGGATCGGACGACCGGCTGCGTACGTATGAAGACGAAAAAGAAGAACAAGACCGGAACCGGGAGCTTGCCGCCGCGGTGGAGGAATTCAACTGCAGCGCGCCGGGCGGCGCATGCTGTTTTCTCAGCCGGATCAAAGAGACCACGCTCACCGGCGGCGTGATACTGCGGCGCGCGGGATCGCCGGAGCAGACGGCGCAGGCGCTTTTAGAGCGGCTGGGATTTCAGCCCCGTGAGCTGGAAACGGAAGAGATCACGCTGCGCATGCTGCGGAACCTTGCGCGCACCGCTTACCACGAGGATCTGATCGATTCCGACGATATGCTTTACGAAAGGTTCGGGCTGGATCCACTGATCAATCGCAGGCCGCCCTTCGTCGATTATACGGAATCAATGCTGCCGGCGCTTTTGAAAACGAAGAAAACACTTCTGGCGGAAACGCGGAAGTTACTGTGCGGCGATACGTTTGCGCCGGAACTGACACGCATTTTTTCCGGCGGAAAACCCAGACTCACCTGCGGGCATCCGGTGCATTATACCGTCGATACGGACGATGCCGACGCAGCCCGGCAGATGCTGACGGCATTGCTGCAGGCGCTTTACGCCAAAGGGCGGCTCTCCGGCAGAAAATACGTTACGGTGAACGCGGATGCCAACGACAGGCTCTCCGAAGAACAATGCGAAGCGTTGTACGGCATGTGTGAAGGTGGCGCGGTAGCCCTGCGGCTTTGGGAGCCCGCGTTTGAGGACGAGGAATACACCGGGAACGAAACCGAAACGATTGAAACGCTTTGCGGTTTTGCGCGACGTTACCGGCACAAAACGCTCACGGTGTTTCTGCTGCCGCGGGCTTCTGAACGCCTGAAAAAACAGATCCGTGAGGAGCTTGGCGATATCTCCCTTGTGGAGCTGCGGGAGGATCTTGCGGATGCGGACCGTTCGCGTGCATATCTCAAACAGCTTGCGAAAGAAACCGGCGTGCGGATGGATCCCGCGCTGGTGGAAAAGGTGCAGCCGGAAAAGCAATATCTGCCGGACGAGCTCAGAAAGCTCTTTGACGAATGGTTCAACGAGAAGCTGAAAACGGGCGTTTACCCGCAGTATGGGGCGTTTGCAAGCTGCCGCAAAGAGGTGGCGAAGGCCGCGCCGAAGGGCAGCGCGTGGGACGACCTGCAGGAGATGATCGGGCTTTCCGAAGCGAAAAGCGTGATCGGCAAAGCGCTGGATTACTACAAGCTGCAGCGGATCTATAAAGATAGAGGCGTGAAGCAGGACCGTCCCGCCATGCACATGGTGTTCACCGGCAATCCCGGCACGGCGAAAACAAGCGCGGCGCGGCTGTTCGCCCGCATCATGAAAGAAAACGGCCTGCTCAGCAAAGGCCACCTTGTGGAGGTTGGCAGAAGCGACCTTGTGGCGAGATATGTGGGCTGGACGGCAAAAACCGTGCAAGAGAAATTCAAGGCAGCCATGGGCGGCGCGCTGTTCATCGACGAAGCATATTCTCTCGTGGATGACCGTGGCGGCAGCTTTGGGGACGAGGCCATTAACACCATCGTGCAGGAGATGGAAAACCGGCGGGAGGATCTGGTGGTGATCTTCGCGGGCTACCCGGACGAAATGGAGAAATTCCTCGATAAGAACCCCGGCCTGCGCTCCCGTATCGCGTTCCACGTGCCCTTCGCCGATTACTCCGCCGAAGAACTTAGCGATATCGCAAAGCTGATCGGCAAACAGAAGGGCATTGTCTTCAGTGATGACGCCTTGGAAAAACTGCGCGCCGTGTTTGAAGCTGCGCGGCTTCAGCCGGATTTCGGCAACGGACGTTACGCCCGCAATGCGGTGGAGCAGGCAAAGATGAACATGGCAAGCCGGCTGCTGACGACAGACCTTGCCGCCGTGACGAAGGAAACGCTCACCACGATCGAAGAAGCGGATATCGACCTTCCGACAGTAAAAAAAGCTGTCCGCACCAACGTGATCGGCTTCTGCGCATAAAGAAATAGCGACTCCGCCGGTTGGCGTAGTCGCCGCATTTCGTCGTCAGCCGATTTCCCAGAGCAAATATCTAAAGGGCAGGTTTAAACCGGAGGGTAGCTTATCGGATTTGGGCAGCCAGCAGCACGAATACGGATGCGCAAACTGAACGCCGCCCCATTTTTGCGGGTTGCTGCTTTTCGTTCCGCCCCAACACAGTTCCTCTTTTTCCCCTATACGTCTTCCTTGTTTCAGGGAAAAAGCCGCCCAGAACGCGCCTTCTCTTTGCGGACCTTTCCAGTATTTTTCGGAATTGGTAAGAAGGACCGCGTACCCTTTTTTGATCGTTCCCGGCAGAAAAACCGAATTCGTAACTTTCAGCTTTTCCAGCCGCTCCACGTCTTTCAAAAAATAATAGCTTCCTTCGTCTTCTGCGCCCTGCGGAAAAACGTACTGGTCTCCGTATTGAAAAGCGTTGAGATTTTCACGGTATTGCGCCGGTTTTTGTTTTCCCGTCGGTTTTTCCGGCGTTTTGTATTTCAGTTCAATGGGAAACAGATCTTCGCCGACCCGGGCGAGAATATCTATGTAATATTTTTTATCCTCACATATTACCAGATGCTCCAGCAGGATCTTAACGTCCTCCGTTGTTTCTTTTGTCAGCTTTTCTTTCAGTTTCCACGCGAGCGCGAACTGAAACTGTGCCTCGTTTGAAAATACGTCGCCGTTATCTGCAAAATCCGTTATGCAAGTATTGATGATCTCTTTGATTGACTCCATAACCCGTATATCCTTTCATTCTACCGCTTTTTTCAGCTTTTTCCATACTTTCACCATCGCCAGGGTATCCAGCTCGCAGTACTTTAACAGGTTTCTGCGGGCGGTTTCTTTTTCCGCCGGTTCCATGAACTGGAT
>CACZOP010000202.1 GCA_902782845.1 Oscillospiraceae bacterium
GCTGCAGATGCAGTTCCACTATATGCCCCTCATCAACGCCCTGTTCAGCGAGGTGAACCCCATCCCGGTGAAGGCCGCCATGGCCGCCATGGGCTTCGGGCAGAATTATCTGCGCCTGCCCCTCACCTGCATGGAAGAGAAAAACGAAAAGGTGCTGCTCGACCTCATGCGGGCGGAGAATCTGATCTGAGGCAGCAAACAGAAACAAAACATCATGAGCAATATTGAATTCATAAAACAAAAACTCGGTGAATTGCAGAGTATTGTAAATGAGCTGGAAAATCGCTTCCCCGGAAGAAGGTTTACGTTGGACGGGCACTTGTTTGGCAGCTTGGGTGAAGAGATTGCGGCAGAATTATATAATATCGAGCTTGCACCTGTCGGCACAAAAACCTACGATGGAACAAAAGACGGCAAGGAAATACAAATAAAAATCACACAAGGCAGTTCGGTAAATATTAATGATGTCCCGAATCATCTCCTGGTTCTGTTTTGGAGCAAACAAGACGGTGATGTATATGAGGTATATAACGGTCCCTGCGAGTGGTTACAAGATTGCAAAAAAACAAATAACCGCTGGTATACCAGAACGCTTACCTCGTTATACAAAGAAAACGTAAAAATCTCTGATGATAAACGACTGGCTGCAAATAGGGACATAAAAAAATGGCATCCATCCATGAAAAACAGATAGATCGTGCCATATTGGCGACTGATGCAAAAGACGCTATATGTTCCGGTTTGTCGAGTTGGGAACACAAATAAAAAGGACGAAAAGAAAGATATGAAGATCATCATTACCGGGGCCACCGGGCGCATGGGAAAGGCGCTGGCAGCGGCGGCGGAGAAGGACGCGGCCGTGGAAGTCGCCGCCTTTGTGAGCCCCGAATTTACAACAACGGACGAGACTCATTGCCTGCAGCTGGCGGACTTTGCCGGCGAAGCCGACTGTGTGGTGGATTTTTCGCACCATGCGGCCACGGCGGCGCTGCTCGACTACTGCGTGGAGCGACGCCTCCCCGTTGTGATCGCCACCACCGGGCAAACCGAAGAAGAGCTGGCGCTGATCAATGAGGCGGCGAAAAAGATCCCGGTGTTCCGTTCCGCCAACATGAGCCTCGGCGTGGCGTTTCTGCGGCAGATCGCCAAAAAGGCGGCCGCGCTCTTCCCCGACGCGGACGTGGAGATCGTGGAGACCCACCACAACCAGAAGCTGGACGCGCCCAGCGGCACCGCGCTGATGCTGGGGAACGCCATTCTGGAAGCCCGCCCCGAAGCGGAGCTGACCTTCGGCCGCAGCGGCTTTGGCAAACGAAATAAAAACGAAGTGGGGATCCAGGCGGTGCGTATGGGAAACCAGGTGGGGACCCACAGCGTGTATATCGACACGGGCGCCGAGACCATCACCCTGACCCACACCGCCAACGACCGTTCGCTTTTTGCCGACGGCGCGTTGCAGGCGGCGAAATATCTGCTGGGCAAAGCCCCCGGCCTCTATGATATGCGCGGGCTGGTAGAATAAAGATCTGAGAAAAAGAGGAAGTATATGAACGCACAGGAAATTATCAACTACATCGCCACCGCGGAGAAAAAAACGCCGGTGAAGGTTTATGTGAAAGAAAAAGAAGCCGTCGACTACGGCGAGGCGAAGGTCTTCGGCGCGGGCGACAAGGTGGTGTTCGGCGACTGGAAAGCCTTAAAGCCCATTCTCGAAGCGAACGCCGACAAGATCGCAGATCTGGTGGTGGAAAACGACTGCCGGAACTCCGCCATCCCGATGCTCGATAAAAAAGAGATCAACGCCCGCATCGAGCCGGGCGCGGTGATCCGCGAGCAGGTTGCCATCGGCAACAACGCCGTGATCATGATGGGCGCGGTGATCAACATCGGCGCCGAGATCGGCGACGGCAGCATGATCGACATGGGCGCTATTTTGGGCGGCCGGGCCACCGTGGGCAAGAACTGCCACATCGGCGCGGGCGCGGTGCTCGCCGGCGTGATCGAGCCGGCCTCCGCCACCCCCGTGATCGTGGAGGACGGCGTAATGGTGGGCGCCAACGCCGTGGTGCTGGAGGGCTGCCGCGTGGGCAAAAACGCGGTGGTGGCCGCCGGCGCCGTGGTGATCGCGGACGTGCCCGAAAACGCGGTGGTGGCAGGCTGCCCCGCGAAGGTCATCAAAATGAAGGA
>CACZOP010000203.1 GCA_902782845.1 Oscillospiraceae bacterium
GCCCGGTACCATCACCGGTATCATCGAAGCCATCAAGACCCTCGGCACCGAAGCCGCGCCCGGCGATTATCACTGGGCATACTTCAACGAGGTGAACGAAGACGGCACACCGGGCGACGCGCCCGTTCCCGAAGGCGGCTACACCGCGCCGTTCTACACCCGCACCGCGAACAACCAGTTCGAGAACTATCTCACCTATGCCGACGGCCAGCTCTGGAAGCAGGAAACTGCCAACAACCTCTACGACAACCTCGGCGCGATCATTGACAACATCATCAGCATGACGGCATCGGATGAAAACGCGGCGCATTCGCTGCACGATCTGATCGCCGGCAGCTTCAACCTCTACACCGCAGAGAACCTCAACACGATCCTGGGCTACATCGATTTGGCGTATGAAAAACTCGGCAGCTTCGTGACCCTCATCGGTCTGGTGCTCGGCGCGGATCTGACCAGCTGGAAGGATCTGACCTTCAGCGACAGCGACGTGATCGACCGCGATACCTTCCGTATCGGCCTGATCGAGATCCTCAAGCCCCTGTATCCGGTGCTCGACTGGCTGCTCTTCGGCAGAGCCTACGCCTTCTTCGTACCGGCTGCCGACGGCAACATCCTGCGCGACAACGACGGCGAGCCCATCCTCGACGATAACGGCAACTACATCCGTGTGAGCAACGAGCTGCTGAAGATCGCGGGTTCCCAGGGCTATGCCTACGCGCTGGCGCCGCTGCTCGAAACGCTGGGCGTTCAGGGCCTGCCCGAGTGCAGAGTGGGCGAGACCACCTGCGGAACGCTTGTGAACGGCCGCACCTTCTTCGATCTTGTGGTCGAGGCGCTCCTCAACCGTGTGGATCAGATCCTGGCGAATCCGGTGCACGAAGCCTTCGTCCTCCTGCCGCAGCTGCTCTACTTCATCAACGCCAACGGCCTTGCCACCGTGGTGCAGAACCTGCTTGGCAGCATCATCAACGCCGGCAACATGCTGGTTGAAAAGGGCGTGCTTCAGCTGGAAGGCGGCACGACTGTTGCCGACTATATCGAGAATATGGCCGGGATCAACATTGCGAACCTTGACCTTGAGGGCATCTTCGCCTTCGTTGAAACGCTGGATGCGCTTCACGGCCTGAAGCTCAACGAAGTGTTCACCAAAGACTTCGACGAGGACGGCGTTGCCGAAAATATCCTTGAATACTTCTACGCAGGCGCCGGCGCGCAGCGCAAAGAGATCAACGTCATCAACAAAGACGGCACCCGCTACGCGATCTACACGCTGAAGATCGCCGAAGGCAAGCAGGGCGACGTGCTCACGCTGCTGTTCAGCATCGTCCTTGAGATCCTCTTCTACGACGGCAACGAAGACGCGCTGACGGCGCTCATCAACAGCTTTATCGATCAGGATCCGGACGACGGCGAAGACGCCTTCACCAAAGAAGCCTTCGTCGCCATCAAGGCGCTGCTTGCGGACGGCGCGGATCCCTCCGAGATGCAGACCATGGATTGGGTCTACTTCAACGAGTATCCCGACGACGCCGCGCGTCAGGAAGCGATCATGGCGGTGCTCACCGCGCGCTTCAACGAACTGCCCCCGCTCCCGGAGCGTACTGTGAATTATCTGAAGTACGCCATGAACAACAATTCGCAGATGCACAACCTCTGGAGCGAAGACGTTGTAAGCTATGTGGACGCGAACCTGAACGACATCGTCAACAAGGTGATCGGCCTGATCACAAACGGCGAAGTCGACAACCTGAAAGACTTTATCCGCTCGAAGCTCGACCTCTTTACGCAGGAGACCGCCGATATGATCGTCGGCGCGCTGGTGGGTGCGCTCGACAGCATCGACGAGGCGCTGCTCAACACCGCAGGCAGCCTGCTGGGTATTCCGGAGCTTGCCGCTCTGAAGACCGCCCAGGCCGAGAACGTTACGGATAAAGAGAGCTTTGTGAACGAGTTGAGCCGCATCCTCAAGCCGGCTGAGCCGCTGCTCAAGTGGCTGCTCTTCGGCGGCGACTTCCGGTTCTTTACCAAGCTCGATACCGGCGAACCCGCCATCCTGTCCATCAAGGGCGGCAAGGGCTACAAATACGGCCTTGCCCCGATCCTCGACGCGCTGGGGATCGCCACCGCGGTCGATGCGGACAACATCCTCCACGACCTGCTCATGAACGTGGCGAACCGCGTGGAAGAGATCCTTGAAAACCCGATCGACGAGATCCTGAACCTCCTGCCCGAGCTCATCTACTTCATCAACGCCAACGGTCTCGGCACGGCGGTCACGAACCTGCTGAATCCCATTGATTCGCTGCTGAAAACCGCCGGCAAGTACATCGGCAAGCCGGAGCTGAGCATCAACAGCCTGATCACGGCCATTGATCTGGAGCATCTGGACTTCACCACGATCTTCGGTATCCTGAAAGACGCCACCGGCATCGTCCTCTCCGACGAGGCTGGCGAGCCCATCGGCCGGTATCTCGACACCTTCTACTTCGGCAAACTGGATTATGTGACGATCTACGACGATCCCGATCCCACGCAGGCGGATCTCAAGGGCTTCCACATGGTCTACACCGCAACGGACGCCCGCTACGACATGATCACCATCCTTGTGGCGCTGGTGCTCGACGCGGTCGTTTACAGCGGCAACCACGAAGCGATCGTGAACCTGCTGAAGAACATCGACGAGAACAAGGCGGAGGATATCTACAACGCGATCATGGCGTTCCTGCTGCATCATGAGGTGCAGGTGGAAATGGTGCCCTATCGCTGGATCCTTACCGATTATGCCGTCGGCAGCGCCGATCCCACCAAGGCCGGCAAGGTACTGATGCCTGTGGACGGTTGGGACGGCTCCAGCACCAGCATCTTCGGCAACCAGATCTACGGCCCGCTCTACACAAGGCCGATGGGTGAATACATCACCAGATTCTTCCCGCTCTTCGTGAACACCTGGATCACGCTCCTCGGTATCGAAGACGGCCACGGCGGCACCTACCGCAACCTGGACGATCTGCTCTCCGGCCTGATCGGCGTTTCGGTGTATAAGACGAGCCTGCTCGAGACCATCTCCGACGCTGTGGGCGGCGCGGTGGATAACCTGAAGGATATGATCGGTGAAGAGCTGTTCGTGTATATCACCGACGTTCTGAAGAAATCCGTGGGCGTGGATATCACCACCCTCACCGAATTTGAACCCACGCCGTTCGCGGACGGCGACCGCGAGGCCTTTGTGGATCAGCTTTGCCAGATGGCGAGCCTTGTGGCGCCCATCCTGCGCTGGCTGCTTACAGGTCAGTCCCTTGCGCTGTTCACCGACAGAGACGGCAAGGATTACATTGTGATCGAAGGCGCAAGAGCCTATAAAGACGCGATCATCCCGATCCTCGAAGCGCTGCACGCGCCCGCTTCCAGCATCAAGACGCAGGAAGAGTATGAAGCGCTCACCGCCAACAACGACGCGGCGATGCTCAAGCTCATCCTGAATCCGCTGCTCGACCGTGTGGATCAGATCCTGGCGGATCCGCTGAATCAGGTCTTCGATATTCTGCCCGGCGTTGCCTACTTCATCAACTCCAAGGGTCTGGATTCCGCCTTCAAGAACATCCTGAACGCGGTGTATAAGGTGCTCGTCACCATCGAGCCGCTGATCGCGGACGTGGATAAGCTCCATAAGAACGGCGAAGTGAGCCTGTATCCGCTGCTCGGCGAAGACTTCGACCTTGAGGTGTTTGACTTCACCGCCATCGCGGACCTGCTGGTCGGCCTCATCAACAACGCCGTCGACGGCATGGGCCTTGAGCTCACCGGCGTCCTCGACAACGCGGTATACGAGCTGACGGTTGGCGTGGTGTCCTCCTTCCAGTCCAAGAGAGGCGAAACGGACTACACCATGCACTACGCAGGCGGCGCCTCCGGCAGCAGCGGCGGCGGTTACGGCGACAAGACCGACCTCGCCACCGTGGTGATGCGTCTGGTGCTGAACTTCCTTGCCAGCCCGCACAACGTTCAGGCGCTGGAGCAGATGCTCAACGGCACGCTGAACGGCAACGGCTACAAGTTCGTCTGCGCGCTGCTTGAAAACTTCCAGCAGCTGCTGACGACCGAAAACGGCATCGACAAGGTGATGTACACCGTGTACTACATCTTCTACGTGGCGCTGAACACCGGCGTCGCCACCAACAACGGTCTGGCGGAATTCAACTACAACTACTCCTTCATGAACAGAGTGTTCTCCGAGAGTAACGTCGGATTCCTCCGTCAGATGGCGACCTCCTTCGGTTGGCTGCTCGACAAGAACACGCCCGACGTGGTGACGCACGACGAAGCGGTGCCCAACGGCTTTATCAGATTCTTCCGCTCCATCATTGATTTCTTCAAGAGGATCGCAGCGTTCTTCAAGAATCTGTTCAGCCGATAACAAGCCCCGGGCGGGCGCATACCGCCCGACCCCGCAATAACACGCAGACTTCCGCTCCCGCATCAGCCAGATGCGGGAGCGGATTTTCTCTATATATATCATTTTGATAAAAGGGCCGGTCCGAATTTAAAACTATCTATAAAAAAGACTTGCAATCGGTATTGAAAAGGTATATAATGAAATAGTAAAATCGGCAGAAATAGTATCTGAAATCGGATAATTGTTGTTTTGTCGGCAATGTACTGGACGCCGGGGGCGTTTTTCTAAGGGGGAGCATTTTTTTGAGCGGAGACTTACACTGCCACACAAGGCTGTCCGACGGCAGTATGGGCATCGAGGATATCATCGCGCTCGCGAAAAACAGGGGTGTGGACGTGCTTGCGATCACCGACCGTGATTGCCAGGCCGCGACTGTCAGAGGAAAAATCATAGGGGAAAGAAACGGGGTCAGGGTGATCCCGGGCGTGGAGATTTCCGCGACCGATACCGAAACGGGAGACGTGATCCATATCCTGTGCTATCTGCCGGAATATCCGGACCGTTTGGAGGGGCTGTGCCATAAAAACGCGGCGGCCACCAAGCGGGCGGCGCAGTATATGATGATCAAGGCCTCGAAGCTGTATCCGGTTACTGCGGAGGTCATCAAGCGCTGCGCGGCGGGTTCCACGAATCTTTACGTGCAGCACATCATGCACGCGCTCATGGAGTGCGGCGTGACCGACGCCATCTATTCCGATTTATATACCGAACTGTTTTCGCCCGAGAGCGACGGCAGTATTTACGTGAAACCTGCCTACGCGCAGGTGGGCGAGGTGCTGGAAGCCATCCGCGCGGCGGAGGGCATTTCGGTGCTGGCGAATCCGCTGCCCGGGCGCGACGACGCGTTGATCGGGCGGCTGATGGCTCTGGGGCTGGACGGTATCGAGGTCTGGCATTCGGAGGCGGATCCCGCGCAGAGCGAGGCGCTGCTGTCCTTCGCAAAAACGAACGGGCTGTTAATGACCGGCGGAAGCGGTTTCCGCGGGATGTATAACCGGCGGCCGCTGCAGATCGGCGACTATTCCACGCCGAAGGCGCAGCTGTCGGAGCTCATGGGTTATAAGGCAAAACGGAAACGCCTTGCGAAAAAAGCGGCGGGCGAGGTCGAAGCCGTTGAGGTCGCCGGAGCGTAATCGGCGCGGGCCGCGGGAGCGCAGCCTGTGCGTATTGGAAAGGGATGATCACCGTGCTGCGTTATGACGACAGCGATATGAAGATCGTCGGTTCTGCCGAGAGAAAAAAAGAAGATATCAATACCGCCGATTTTCTGGCGGCGTTGGCGCAGCAGCATTTCAACGGAAACTACGCGAAGGCGAAGGCGCTCGGCTCCAACATCGTGAGCGCTTTTTCTTACCGGGCGGCGCCGGAGGAGCTCAAGGAGCTGGTGCGGGAAGCCGGCGTTGCGCCGGACGACGACGTGATGCTGCAGGTCAAGATCCTGTCGGTTTTCTCGGCGGAGTATTGCCTCAACACCTATATGCCGTCGGCGCTGCTTTCGGGCGTGGCGCTGGGCGGCCTGTATGAGATCCTCGAAGACGTCTCGCCGGACTTTTACGCCGCGCTTTCCCATTCCACCGCCTTCTCGTTCTACTATCTCGCCATGAAGGGTAACGGCGACGTGCCCGCCCTGATCGGCCGCCAGTTCGCGGCGCTGTGCGGGAAGCCGGACGACGAAGCGTATTGCGCGCTGGGCGAAAAGCTGCACCGCATGAACGTGGACGTATATAAAAAAGCGATCCGCGGCTTTGCGTTTGTGTGACGGTTATATATAATGTACAGGTTTCTCCTTATTATATATAATGTATAAAATAATAAGGTGTAAAAAAAAAGACTTGACAAGTTCCCTCCGGTTGTGGTATAGTGATACTACCTCTTTGAGGGTTCTTTTTTTGTGCCCTGATTTTTACGCAAATCTGGAAGCGTGAAGAGCAAAAGAGGGAGGCTACATTAAAAAATGGAGGTGCCGTTATGAGAGTGAAGATCACACTGGCCTGCACGGAGTGCAAACAGCGCAACTACAACACCATGAAGAACAAGAAAAACACACCCGACAGACTTGAGATGAACAAGTATTGCAGATTTTGCAGAAAGCATACCCTTCACAGAGAAACCAAGTGACGTCGTCTGCTTTACTCAGAATGAAAGGATGAAACCAAATGGCTGACAAAAACACCACCGATAAAGAAGCGCTGAAGGCGACAAAAGAAGCCGAAAAGGCTGCCGAAAAAGCCAAAAAAGAGCGCATCAAGCAAAGCAAGCCGAAAAAAGAGGGTAATGTGTTTTCTCGTGCCGGCGGCGCCGTTAAAAAGTTCTGGAAGGATTTCGTCGGTACCGTCAAAAAGGTTGTCTGGCCCCCCACGAATCAGGTTCTCAAGTCCAGCGTGGTGGTTCTGATCACCATCCTTGTGATCGGTCTCGTCGTATTCGGGATCGACCGGGGCCTGCAGGCGCTGTATAAGGTCGGCTCCGAGGCTGTGATGGAACTGGGCGAGAAGAACAAGGCGGAGGAAGAGACCACTGCCGCCGGATCTGCGGACGCCGCAATCGACGAAGCGGTTGCCGACGCGCAGGAAGCAGCTGAAGCCGAGGCGACGGAAGCGCCCGCCGCGCAGGAAGAAGAAGCGGCTGCTTCGGAAACCAGCGAAGCTGCAACGGAAGCCGAAACGGAGGCCGCGACGGCTGAGGAAGCAACAACCGCAGCGTAAAGAACGCTGATTTATTTGGGAGGACAAACCATGTTTGAAGATTACAGATGGTACGTGGTGCACACCTATTCCGGTTATGAGAATAAGGTGGCGGACAACATCCTGAAAGTGGTGGAAAACCGCGGGCTGCATGACCAGATCCTTGAGGTTTGCGTTCCCACAGAAAAAGTCACCGAGATCAAGGAAGACAAAAAGCGCGAGGTTGAGCGCAAGATCTTCCCGGGGTACGTGCTCATCAAGCTTGCCGTTTCTTATAATGAAAAGGCGGGCGAGAACCGCATGACCGACGAGATCTGGTACATCATCCGCAACACCCGCGGCGTTACGGGCTTTGTGGGCCCCGACGGGCACGCCGTCCCCCTGAGCGAGGCGGAAGTGCTGCGCCTCGGTGTTGAAAAACGTTCCGTATCCGTGGAATACGCGGTGGGCGATCTGGTAACGATCATCGGCGGTTCGTTTGACGGATTTTCCGGTATTGTTGACGACATCGACATCGAAAACGATACCGTGCGCGTGATCATCTCCATGATGGGAAGAGACACGCCGCTGGAATTGGGGCTCGATCAGGTTGAGCCCGCTGTCGATTAAATTATTGGTAATACGGCAGTCGCCGACTGTCTGTTATGCGTCTTTGACGCTGTGGGAGGGAGCAAATCTCTGCCGCTCCCGCCACTACCACATTTTTTTGGAGGTGCAGTTATGGCACAAAAAGTTACAGGCTTAATCAAGCTTCAAATCCCCGCAGGCAAGGCAACTCCCTCGCCTCCCGTGGGTCCCGCGCTGGGTCAGCACGGTGTGAACATCATGGCGTTTACCAAGGAATTCAACGAGCGGACGAAAAATGACGTCGGTCTGATCATCCCCGTTGTGATTACTGTGTATGCCGACCGTTCCTTTACCTTCATCACCAAAACTCCGCCCGCGGCCGTTCTGATCAAAAAGGCCTGCGGTATCGAGACCGCTTCCGGCGTTCCGAACAGGAACAAGGTCGCGAGCCTCACCAAGGAGCAGGTGCGGAAGATCGCCGAACAGAAGATGCCCGACCTGAACGCTGCCAACATCGATTCCGCGATGAGCATGATCGCCGGAACCGCCCGCAGCATGGGTATCACCGTTGAAGACTGATCGGGAGGTAAATGACAATGAAACACGGTAAGAAATATGTGGAAAGCGCGAAGCTGATCGACAGATCCAAGCTCTACGACAGCCCCGAAGCGCTTGACCTGGTCATCAAGACCGCCAAAGCAAAGTTTGACGAAACTGTGGAAGTGCACGTCCGTCTGGGCGTTGACTCCCGTCATGCCGACCAGCAGGTGAGAGGCGCCGTGGTGCTTCCCAACGGCACCGGCAAAAAGGTGCGCGTGGCTGTGTTTGCCAAGGGCGCCGAAGCTGACGCCGCAACCGCCGCAGGCGCTGAGATCGTCGGCGCTGAGGATCTGGTCGCCCGCATCCAGGGCGAAGGCTTTATGGATTTCGACGTGTGCATCGCCGCTCCCAATATGATGGGTCTGGTGGGCCGCCTCGGTAAGATCCTCGGTCCCCGCGGTCTGATGCCCAGCCCCAAAGCCGGCACCGTGACGCCCGACGTGGCCCGCGCCGTGAACGAGGCGAAGGCCGGTAAGATCGAGTACCGTCTCGACAAGACCAACATCATCCACTGCCCCATCGGCAAGGCTTCTTTCGGTGTGGATAAGCTCTATGAGAACTACGCCACCCTGCTCGACGCCATCATCAAGGCGAAGCCCGCCGCCGCCAAGGGCCAGTATATCCGTTCCTGCACCGTGGCTTCCACCATGGGCGTGGGCGTGAAGATCAACCCCAACAAGGTGCTGAAATCCGCCGAATAATTTTTCGGATCCGCAATTTAGCCCTTGACAAAGAGAAATCTTTGTGTTATAGTTATTAAGCTGTTCTGAAGACAGCAGGTGCAATTCTTGCGTAAAAGCTCACGCTTGCCTGCCGAGGGATGCGCGCAATCGAACGAAACAGGTTTGTAATTGTGCCCTTCCGTCGGTGTGGCGGAAGGGCTTAAATATTGAAAAAGGCAGGTGAATTCATTTTGCCAAGCGCAAAGGTATTAGAAGAAAAGAAGGTGCAGGTCGCCGCGCTGAAAGAACGTATTGACGGCGCAGTTGCGGGCGTGCTCGTGGATTACAAGGGCACCACCGTGGAAGACGATACCAAGCTTCGCAAGGAACTCAGAGAGGCTGGCGTGACCTATACGGTCGCCAAGAACACCCTGATCCGTCTTGCGATCGCCGGTACCGCGCTCACCGCCATCGACGAGCAGCTGAACGGCACCACCGCGCTTGCCACCAGCGCAGAGGATTACGTTGCAGCCGCGAAGATCCTTTCGAAATTCGCGGAAACGCACGAGAACTTTACCGTGAAGGCAGGCTTCATCGACGGAGAGGTCATCTCCATGGAGAAGCTGGAGCAGCTCGCGAAGCTGCCCTCCAAGGAACAGTTGCTCGCAAGCGTTTGCATGGTATTCCAGGCGCCCATGGCGTCCTTCGCGAGAGCCATTCAGGCGATCGTCGATAAGGGCGGCGCCGAAGAGGCCCCCGCGGCGGAGGAAGCTCCCGCTGCAGCTGAGGAGGCGCCCGCAGAGGCTCCCGCAGCAGAAGAGGCTCCCGCAGCCGAAGAAGCTCCCGCGGCAGCTGAAGAAGCGCCCGCAGCCGAATAAGTCGGCAGAAGAATCGAAAGAATAAAAACTAATTAATTCATTGGAGGAAATTACAATGGCATCCGAAAAAATTACTGCGATTGTTGATGAAGTTGCCGCTCTGTCCGTGCTCGAGCTGAGCGAGCTTGTACATGAAGTGGAAGAAAGATTCGGCGTCAGCGCCGCTGCTGCTGTTGCTGTTGCCGCTCCCGCTGAGGCTGCTGCCGCTGTGGAAGAGAAGACCGAATTCGACGTGGTTCTGGAAGGCTTCGACGCCGCTTCCAAGATCAAGGTCATCAAGGCTGTCCGCGAAATCACCGGTCTGGGCCTGGGCGAAGCCAAGGCTGCCGTGGAAGGCGCTCCCAAGACGCTGAAAGAGGCTGTGGGCAAGGACGAAGCCGAAGAGCTGAAGAAGAAGCTGGAAGAAGCCGGCGGCAAGGTCGCTCTGAAATAAGAATCCCTGATAAGAAGGTCCGTCGGATCCCCGGCAGACCTTCTTTTTTTTCACTGCGGTTTCATTGTATATCCGGTGCATAAATATTTGCAAATTTCAGCTTAATTGTTAAAAGGTTGTTCATAAATTATTTCCAGTATCTTTGAACGGTTGTCGGTGTTTGTACAAATGCGGGGGATAATATCCGGTTTCTGTGGTTGCGCCTGAAAATATGCTTTAAAAGTTTGCAACAATTTGTTATAAATGTAAACAATGAAAAATTTGGCGAGAAAACCTTGCAATTTCATTCCGGAAATGCTATTATAATACCGCAATAAGGGTGTTTTATCCTTGTGTAATTTAGTAGAGGAAAGAGGTGCACAACGAATGAAGTATTTTGAGGATCTGATCGCTCACATCATGGGTTTCCTGTCCGATCTTCTTGAGAAGGTCAGAGAGTTCCTTGGTCTGGTTGACCTTGCAACTCAGAAACTGGAAGATGCCTCCGAGACTCAGAGCAGCGTCGCTGCCGAGCTGGACTAATTCCTAACCAAGCAAAAAAAATTATTTTTTTCAGAAAAGAGGTGCAACAGAATGGGCAACAAGCTTCAGGACCAGTATGCCGGCTATCTTGACGGTTTCCAGGCCATCATCGCTTCGCTGAAGGACTTCATCGTCAGCGTGAAGGAGACGATCGAGAAGTTCGTGAAAGGCTTCAAAAAGGTCATCACCGTTGGTGAAGAATTCGAGTATTAATTTCTTGAAATCGCATATTTCATTATAGAAAAGAGGTGCCACACATGGAATTCAATCGTAAGGCGGTTTTTGATCAGATTCGTGCGATTATCGAAGTTCTGACCAAGAGATTCTTCGAGATTTTTGATTATTTGATTGACCACAAAATCATCGTGAAAGAGGAAGAGTCCTCCACCGGTGCATAATTAATCAAAACCTAATTGTTTATATCTTATTATAAAATGAAAAGAGGTGCGCACAATGGATAAATGGGTCATCAATGACGCTGAGAACGGTGAGTACACCGACATCATGGAGAACCTGAACAAGGAAAACGCCGGTCAGTTCCTTACTGATATCGCTAACTTCCTTGAGACTCTCATCAGATATATCGGCCAGTTCTTCAAGGCTTTCGCTATTAAGCCCAAGTATGCAGATCACGACTAATTCGGAATCTGTTGACTAGAGCATTTGATTATGCATAATTAAAAGAGGGCTCCCAAGCGGGGGCTCTTTTTTTGTTTAACAGGAAACTTCTCCACGGGACAGAGGCAGACAGGATGTTCCTGTTAAACAAAAAGATTATAACGCCCGCCGATCGTCCCTTCGGGACCGGCGATGGCGGATCCGAAAGCGCTTGCCGCGATGCGGCGCAGCCGCTTTCTTGTTTAACAGGAAACTTCTCCACAGGACAGAGGCAGACAGGATGTTCCTGTGAAACAAAAAAGATGATAACGCCCGCCGATCGTCCCTTCGGGACCGGCGGCGCATACAAAAGAGACTTGCGGGCTGTTCTGCACCTGCGCGGGAACGGGAAACCGCAGGGCAAGATCCGGGATCCGCTGTTTCTGTATCAAAAAAAACAAGCCGGCGTTCTGCGCGCCGGCGCATTCTTTTCGGCATATAAAACCTGCGGTTTATCTGATTCCCACGCCGCCTGCCGCGATGTATGCGGCCCTTGCGTCCGCTTCGCTCCGGAATAAAAAGTCGCTGCGGATCCAGCCTTCCGTTCCGTTGTAAAAACAGAGCGTCCAGCCGTTGACGCTGTTTGTTTCCACCGTAACGCTGTTAAAGTTGTCGATGGTGATGCCCACCGTGTTAAAATGGGCTTTACCGGGGCCGAAACGCATTTTTACGTAATCCTGCACTTCCACGTCGGTGCAGCAGACCCAGGCGGGATACTGGTCGATAAACTGGTCCTCGGGGCGATAAAGCCGATCTGCGGGCGCGGTCTCCCAGCCGGCGGCAGCGGAAGCCGTTGCCGGAACGCTCGTCGCTGCCGGAACGCTCGTCGCCGCCGGGACGCCCGTCGCCGCCGGAACGCTCGTCGCCGCCGGGACGGACGCTGTCGCTTCCGTGATTTCCGGCGCTGTCGAGCTTTGTTCGTATCCTGCCGTTTCATCAACAACGGTCGTTTCCGGGCGTTCGGACCGCTGCGGCTCCTCCCGGTCGTTTCTGTCGCGCAATACGAGGATCAGGACGATAAAAAGCGCCGCGATGGCAATGACCGCCACTGCGATCAGCGCCGTGTTCATTCGTTTCAGCGCGGCTGTCTCGGCATACGTGCTGCCGCCGGTGTATCCGCCGTTGGGATCGGCGCTGTAACCGGAGCCGGAGGAAAACATGTCGCTGTCGGACCACGGTCCCTGCGGATACGGTTCGCCGCCGGCCGCGGCGGGCGCATCGGGCGTGTAGGCCGCCGTCTGCGTCTCGTCGGTTCCCGCATACGGCGCGGAGGAAGGTGTGAAATTCTGCGGGGCGTACCCCTGAAAACGGTTGTTCTGTTCGTTATCCATAAAAACGCCTCCCGCCGGTCAGATACGTTCGTCGGCTTCTTTGAGCACGATATACGCAACGGTTGCAAGGGAAAGGGCTTCCACATAAGCGGCGGTGCAGGCGAATCTGCCGCCCTTGAGGCGCTTCAGGATATTGTCGATCTGCTTTAAGCCGAAGCGGATGCCGGCGGCGTCCGGCAGCACAAAGTAGGCGCGCTGCATAATGCCGCGGATCTCGCTGACGATGCCGTCCGGCAGGGGAGCGCCGGAAAAATCGAGGTTGGCCGGCAGCGCCTGCACCCCGGCGTAGCCGTTGGCCATGCAGCGCTTGATATCTTCGGCTGCGCGGCGGGAGAAGACCAGCGCTTCCAGCAGCGAATTGCTGGCAAGGCGGTTTTTGCCGTGCACCCCGGTGTTGGCGCATTCCCCGCAGGCGTAGAGCCGGGGAATGTTGGTTTTCGCGTCGATATCCACTTCGATCCCGCCCATGAGATAGTGCTGGCAGGGGAACACGGGGATCAGATCTTTGGTGATGTCCACCCCGTAGCGCATGCAGCCCTCGCTGATGGCGGGGAAGCGCTCACGCAGGAAATCCGCGTCCTCATGGCGGATATCCAGATAGAATTTGTTGCTGCCCGTGCGGCGGGATTCCAGAATGATGGATTTGGATACCACGTCCCGCGGCGCCAATTCCAGCCGGTCGTCGTAGCGGTCCATAAAGCGTTCCCCGTTGCAGTTGAGCAGATACGCGCCCTCGCCCCGCACGCTTTCGCTGATGAGGAATTGCTCGCCGTCCTCCGAATTGAAGGCGGTGGGATGGAACTGGATATAGCTCAGATTTTTAACGGAAGCGCCCAGCTCATAGGCGATGCGGATGCCGTCGCCGGTGGCGCTTTTCGGGTTGGTGGTGTAGCGGTAGACCCTGCCGATCCCGCCGGTGCAGAGCATACAGTAAGAGCAGAAAACGCTGAAATATTCGCCGTTTTTCAAAAGGTCCGCCCGGAAGCCGCTGCGCACCCGCACCAGGCGGCAGAGCACCGTGTTTTCGCTGTAGACGACATTCTTTCTGGCTTCCACCTGTGCGAGCAGCCCCCGCACCAGCTCCGCGCCGGTGCAGTCTTTATAGTGGACGATCCGGCGGCGGCAGTGCCCGCCCTCCAGCGTTTTGTCAAGCGCCCCGTTTTTGTCCCGGTCGTAGCGCACGCCCAGCGCCATGGTGTTCCGCACGTCCTCCGGCCCTTCATGCACCAGCACGTCCACGGCCTCGGGGTCGTTTTCGTGCCGGCCGGCGATAAAGGTGTCTTTCACGTGCAGGTCGTAGCTGTCGTCCTCCAGATCGAGCACCGCGGCAACGCCCCCCTGCGCCAGGTTGGAGTTGGAGGTGGTTTTTTCATATTTCGACAAAATCATCACCCGCGTGTTCTCATCAAACTGCAGCGCGCCGTACATCCCCGCCACGCCGCTGCCGACGATGAGCACGTCGTATACGTTTTGTTCCGTCATCTGTTTTTGCCTCTTTTCATCGGGAATTCAGCCGCACCACCAATGTGAAAACGCCGTCCTCACATTTGGCGACCCGTTCTCCGTTGTATTTTTTCGTGGTATTTTCTATGCTTTTCAGGCCGAAGCCGTGGGCGTCGGTATCTTCCTTGGTCGTGATAAAATCGCCTTCCGCGTTCTTTTCCGGCGCTTTCGCGGTGGGGTTGGAAACCGAGATCACGCAAAAAGTCCCGTTGCCGTGGGCTTTGAGCTTGATAAAGCGCTCGCTTTTGGGCTCCACCTTCAGATTCGCCTCGATGGCGTTGTCCAGAGCGTTGCTCAGGATGATGCACAGGTCGATGGGCGCCACGTCGTTTTTCTCCAGATTCACCACGTCGAAGCTGGTGGTGATGTCCTGCGCCTGCGCTTCATACATCTTTTCGTTGAGGATGGCGTCCACCGCCGAAATGCCGGAGATCCGCACGTAGTCGGATTCGTCGACCACGCCCGAAAGCTCCCGCAGATAGCTTTTGAGCTCCTCGTATTTTTCCTGCTCCGCCAGCACGTTCAGCAGCAGAATATGGTTTTTGACGTCGTGGCGGAAGGCGCGGGTGCGGTTATACAGGGTCTCGAGCCGGTTGATGGAGCTTTCCTGAAGGCTCAGCTGGGTCTGCAGCATGTCGGTTTCCCGTTTTAAATCCATCTGCTTCTGCAGGCGGGCAAAAAGGATAAACACCAGCGCGTTGATAAAGATGAGCCCGAGGCAGGAGAGATAGATATAAACGAAGATCCGCCTGTTTTCGGGGAAGTGGTCGATGTAATACTGGAACACCGAAAAGGTGACCAGCGTGAAGGCGGGAACCGCCAGCAGCGCCGTCCAGAGCCGCAGAGAGGCCGCGCCCTTGCTTACGCGCTTCGACAGGATGCTGAGCAGCACCGTGAGCAGGATGAGGATCAGGTTCGCCGCCGTGAGCACGGTGAGCTGCATATAGGGGGAATCGAGGTCCGGCGGCGGATCCAGGCGGCTCACCACCAGCGAAAACAAGAGGCGGCTGCCGATCTGCGACACCGCGATGAGCACCGCAAACACCATGGATCCCACGATCTTCCGCCGCACGCTGCCGGCAAAGGCAAAAAAGAGGATGGCGGTCAGCGCCGCCAGCTCGATGGGGTAGCGGAAGCGCAGCAGCGCGCCCTCGTCCCGTTCCAGCAGAAATATAATGCCTGCCGCCAGCCCCGCGAACAGCAGCACGTCAACGTGCTTTTTTCTGAAGCGGGAGGTGAAAAAGTTGTTCACCAGAATATAGGCGAGTACGATTTCAAACACCGAGGAAAAGATCCGGGCGGTGTTGAATAAAATGTCTTTATAGTCGGTGAGGATCAGATTGATAAATTTCATCCTGTGAGAAAAAGACGGGCGGCGTTACCGCAGCGCCCACAAAAAAGCCTCGTTTGTTTCCTTCGCCCGGTGCTTGCTCACCGGCAGCGCGTCGCCGCTCACAAGCTGCACCTCGTTTTGCCGGATGCCCGTGATCTTGAGGGCGTTTACCAGAAAGCTCTGGTGGCAGCGGACGAAATCGTGCTTTTTCAGCGTCTGCTCCACCTCGTCCAGCTTGCCGTAGAACGAAAACTCCCGACCGCCCACACAGTGGATGTTCACCTTGCGGCGGTCGCTTTCAAAATAGAGGACGTCGCGGGTGGGCACGCTTTTGGTCTCGCCGCCCACCTGAAAGCTGAAGCGCACCTCGTCCGCTTTTGTGAGCTCCCTGAGGCAGTCCTTGAACACCCCTGCAAAGCCGTTTTTCAGCTCCGGCTTCAACAGATAGCGGAAGGCCCGCACCTCGTAGCCCGAAAACACGTATTCGGCCGAAGCGGTCACGAATACGATCATCACGTTCCGGTCGAATTCCCGGATGCGCTTCGCCGCCGTGAGGCCGTCGCAGGTTTTCATGGTCACGTCTAAAAAGATCAGGTCGAAATCCGCCGCGCCCTCCTCGTAGACCCGGCACAGAGGCGCGCCGTCGTTGAAGAGCGTGACCTTGCCGTCCAGATCCGCTTCCGCCAGAATATCGGTCACGCTTCCGCGCAGATACTCGCAGATGCTTTTTTCGTCGTCGCAGATGGCAATGGAGATCATTCGGTTTCCCTGCTTTCTTCGGCGGCCGCCGGTTTTTTCTTCCGGAAAATCACCAGCTTGCTTGCCACGTAGTTGAACACCACCACCAGCACGGCCACCAGGATCTTTGCGATCCAGACCGCGCCCGGCAGCGCCATCCGGGAGAACATCGCCTCCAGCAGCCCGAAGACCAGCTCCTCAAACAGAAGGAAGGAAATGATCCTGGAGCCGATAAAGGTCCCGAGCTCCCGCCAGACCACGTTGGCGGCGAAGGAGGGGCTTTCGAACACAAAGACCTTGTTGGTAAAAAAGGAAAAGAGCACGGCGACGACCCATGCGATGGCGTTGGCGAGGTAGATCCATTTAAAGCCGAAGGAGCCGACGTTGAAGAGGATCAGCGTTTCGTAGGTGACGGCGGGGTCTTTGATCATGGCGTCCGCAACCCGGTTTTCCGCCCAGAAGACCAGCAGATTCAACAGGGTGGTGAGCACGCCGAACAGGAGATACGACATGGTTTCGTATTGCAGCAGTTTTTCGAGCCCCGGGATCTTTAAAAACGCCCGGAAGAATTTCACGGAAAAGATTTTGTTATACAGATTTTCATAAAAGGTTTTCAGTTTCATACGTTTCGGCTCTTTTCAACTTATTTTCAAATATAATTACTATTATTGTAGCAGAACTTGCTTTTTTTTTCAACAGCGGATATAATAGATTTTAAAATAAATTAAATAAAACAGGAACAACGGAGTAAAAATATGCGATTGGATAAGTTTTTAAAGGTTTCGCGGCTGGTCAAGCGCCGCACCGTGGCAAACGAGCTTTGCGACGCCAAGCACGTGGAGGTCAACGGCAAAGTCGCCCGCGCCTCCTACGAAGTGAAAACGGACGACGTGATCTCCATTCAGATGGGCGCGCGTGAGATCCGGGCAAGGGTGAAGGACGTGCGGGAATTCGCCACCAAAGACGACGCCGCGCTGATGTATGAGCTGCTGTAAAGCGC
>CACZOP010000204.1 GCA_902782845.1 Oscillospiraceae bacterium
CGGGTGCAGTTCAACGGCTCCTTCTACCGGCTGGATATCCGCCGCTGCGACTACGCGTTTTTCGCGGATGAGGACGCCGTATGGTCCCGCGGCGCAAACTGGGGCGTCAGTGTGGCCGAGAGTGTGCTGGAGGGCTGCAAAAGCGCCGTCTGCTATCTGGGAGACGCCGTCTTTGAACTGCACAACGTCAGACTGATCGGTGTGATGCGTGTCCGCAACCCGCAGATCACCGCAAGCGCAAGCGTCTCGATCCCGATGGAACGTGCGTATCAGAAGCCCGCGCCGGTACTGTATCCCGTGGAAGCGGATCGCACCGGCCGGACCGACGCATCGCCCGCAGTACGGGAGGCGCTGGCCGCCGCGGCGCAGACGGGCGGCGTGGTATATCTGCCCGGGGGCGTCTACCGGTTCAACAGCCCCGTGACCGTTCCGGCGGGCGTAGAGCTGCGCGGTTCTTCCTGCGTCGGCACAAGGGACCAATCCGGCGAAAGCAACGGCACGCTGATTCTGTCCTTTTACGGATACGGCGAGTCTGACGCGCCGCTGGTCACGCTGGCCGGGGACGGCGCGGGTGTGCGCGGCCTTCGCTTCGATTACCCGCAGAGCGCGCCCGCGCGGGAGAAGGAAGTTAAACTTGCTTCAAGCCCGTGTATTGCGGCGAAGGCGGAGGGCAATTACGTCGTCAACTGCTTTATTAACCTTGCATCCGTCGGCGTCTGGTGCGAAAACTGCAGAAACGTCTTTATCAAACGGCTGGTCGGCACGAGTTATCGGTCTATGATCGCAATGAAAAACTGTGCGGACGTCCGGATCGAAGCCTGCCTGCAAAACGGAAACACGGTGACCCGCAACGGCTACCGGTCGCTCGGCGTCCCTGAGCTTCAGGGCAGGCTCAGAGAGAGCGATATCTTCGACGTTCTGTTCGATCCGGTGCTGAAGCAGACCTGCACGTACCTTGATTTTGAAAACTGCGCCGACGTGACCGTATTCCAGACGTTTATTTACGGCACAAGGCATTATTTGCGCGAGCGTGATTCCTCGGTGCGGCTGGTGAACATCGGATGCGACGGCAACAACGGCTCTCAGCCCATGCTGCTGCTGGACGGCGGCCGCGTCGCGCTGCTCAATTCCATGCGCATGGAGGGCAAAATGTACAAAATCGAAAACAAAACCGATTACCGCTCCTATAACAGCATGCTGATTACCGGAAGCTGTAAGGAGTATTCCGTGATGCTGAACAATTCCGTTTGTTCGCTTCTCCCGGAGGATCTCCCGGGTTGGCTGTTCCAACCGGCATACCGCATGTTTGCGTTTATTGAAAAGCTTTTCGGTCGAATGAGGTAATACGGGATACAGAACGGACCTCCGGCGCATCTGCCGGAGGTCCGTAGCTTTTTATTGATGGATCGCTTCGCCCGCTTAGTTGCCGAAGCGGAAGAACTGACGCACAAGCCAGAGAATACCATGCACCGCAGGGAAGCGGTTCGACGCGGTATGTATCCCGGCCCTTATACGTAATCAGGCTTTGATATTTTGTTTTCGAGGATTCGAACGGCAGCCGGCACGATGACCGGAGTTTTCCGCTCCTCTAACAGATAGCCTCGGGGAAGGGGCAAATCTGACGGTTTGCGAAAAGTATTTTCCGGGATCATCCATTATTTTGGAGGCTATTCAAAGCTTATGGCTATAATTGCTTTGCAATCTTTGATGGCGATTCAAACCCTCAGTCATCAGAGAAAACCTTTATAGGGTTGATGGACAAAAAACATGGCTTGTAGGTGAAACCGAAGCAGAAATAAACGATTCATACGCCTCCTTTGGAAAAGACTTTGAGACATATTTCCGAACCACAATCGATGAGTATTCCACCCTTGAAGAAGAAATAGCAAATAATTATCAGATTTCTTCAAAACCAGGGAAAGCAAAAGCGGTTGCTCAAAATTTATCTCAGGTTCCGGATTTCATAAAAAAGCTTTGCGCAAAATTGGAGATTATCGAACTATTAGGACAATAACAGAAAAGCGGCTATACCGGGCGAAATGCTCGATATAGCCGTGTTTACTTTTGTCCCACCGTTTGAAGACGTCACTCAAACATATTTTTCTGAAATATCCCAAAGTGAGTTCCCCTTTTCGGAACTGCGCTCTGTTTTTGCGTTACGCGCCCTTTCCGGGGGTTATTTCAGCGTGACCGCAACGCGGTTTTGCTGCCGGGACCCGTCATACGAATACCCGATCTTTTCGGCAACGCCGGTGAGCACCGACAGGGACAGATCATTATCGGTATCATGCGGATCGAATCGTTTTCCGGCGTAATCCGCAATAATCGAAGCTTTCTGCGCGTCCGGCGCGTATTCCACCGTCACGCGGATATCCGGTTCGGCAAATTCCGCCAGCAGGATCTGCTGCACCAGTTCCTCGATCACAAGGCGGATACGGTATTTTTCCCTGGGCGGGATATCGTTCTGCAGACAGTAGAGGTCGATCTGCGTTCCGGCGCCGATAAAATCGAAATCTCTGCTGTCGACCGCCAGCTCCAACACCCTGAGCCTGCGGATGAACCGCCTTGTCTGCACCTTTTGCGGGTGATCGAAGATCTGCTCCGGTGTGCCGTCCTCATAAATGCCGCCTTCATCCATATAAAACACGCGGTTGCTGATGGCGCGGGCGAAGCTCATCTCATGGGTCACGATCAGCATGGTCTTGCCGCTCCTTGCCAGATCCCGGATAACGGCTTGCACCTCCCCCACCATAGTGGGGTCGAGGGCGCTGGTGGGCTCGTCCAGCAGGATCACTTCCGGATCCATGGCGAGGGTCCTTGCGATGGCGACGCGCTGCTTCTGCCCGCCGGAAAGCTGCTCAGGATATTGCAGTTCCCGTCCGGCCAGGCCCACGCGCCGGAGCAGGGAGATCCCCGTTTCATACGCTTCCTGTTTCGTTTTTTTCAGAATGTCCATCGGGGCGAGCATCAGATTTTCAATAACGGTCAGGTGCCCGAACAGATTGAAAGACTGAAAAACCATGCCCATCTTCCGGCGCGCCCGGGTCAGATCGTATTTCGGGGCGGTAATATCCTCGCCGTCCAGCAGGATCTGCCCGCCGGTGGGTCTTTCGAGCATGTTGATGCAGCGGATCAGCGTTGACTTTCCCGTGCCGGAAGGACCGATCACGGAGATCACGTCGCCGTCACGGATCACCGCGTTCACATCCTTGAGCGGCGTGGCATTTTCATATTTCTTTTCCAGATGTCTCAGTTCTATCATTTGTCCTTCACCCCTTTCAGGATCACGTCTTTCGGTCGGCGGCGCGGATCGATGCGCAGCACGGTTCTGTTGACAATAAACGTCAGGATCGCCGCCAGAATGAAATAAATGACGGCGACGGCGATCAGCGGGAAGAACGCCTCGTAGGTGCGGCTTCTGACGATGTCGCCGATTTTGGTAAGATCCTGCACCGCCACGTAGCCGACAACGGCGGTCGCCTTGATCAGCGCTGTGATCTCTCCTTTATACGCGGGCAGAAAATGCGGCAGCGCCTGGGGCAGCACGATACGGAAAAACGCCTTGCGGTCCGAATAGCCCAGCCCGTACGCCGCCTCGGTCTGGCCGCCGTCCACGGCGCCGACGCCGGCTCTCATCATGGCAAAAACCGCCGCGCCGAAGATGAGCGTGAATCCGATGACCGACACCACCGTCCCGGAGATCGCGAACTTGCCGAAAACAACGTAGCACAATATCATCAACAGCACGACCGCCGGCATTCCCTGCACGAGCCACACGCAGAATCGGGTTACGGTGTTGGCCACGGGATTGCCGTTCCGGCAGAGCATAAACACGGCAAATCCGAGCAGCGTGCCCAGTATGATCGACAGGATCGTTATGAGCAGCGTGGTGCCGATCCCCGCCAGAAACAGCTGCCAGCGGTTTTCGCGGAGGAACGTCTTTTCAAAGCTGTCGGCAACGGAAGAGAGAAAGCCGCCGCCTTTTTTCGCCGCCCCGCGGGCGTCTGCGGACGCCCGCACCGCAAGCACGATGCCGCCGTTGGCCGTGGGACTGGAAAAAAGCACCTGTTCCTCCCGTTCCGGCGTCACGTTCATATCGGTGGAAAAATCGTATTTCCCGGTCTGTACCGCCGGGATACGCCCCGCGAAATCCATGTCGCCCAGCTCCAGGGCATAGCCTCTCGCGCGGCAGAAGCGAACCACGAGATCAATGTCATACCCCACGTTTTTACCGTTCTTTACGTAGGACCAGGGCATATCCGTGGAGGTGGTGACGACCCGGACCGTGCCGTTTTCACCGGTCAGGTCCGACATGTCCACCGTTTTTTTCGCTTCGTCGTTGCCAAGCCAGATCTGCCCGAGTTCCTCCATCGTGCCGTCCGCCCGGCTCTGCGTCAGAAAATCGTTCAGTTCTTCGCACAGCGCGGCACTCTCGGGGTCGTTCTTCCGGAAGGCGAATGCGTAGTTGTTTTCCGCCAGAGTTTCGTGGATGTAATCCACCTCCGGCGTCTCGGCGTGGAGGGAGATCATCCCCGGCTCGTCGCCCAGAAAGCCGTCGATCTTCCCGGCCAGCAGCGCGGAAACGCAGTCCGGGTAACTGTTAAAGAGTAAGCATTCGCTGTCGGGGAAGTATTTCTTCGCCGCGTCCTCCATCAGGGGCCCCACAAGGACGCCGATCTTCTTGCCGTTATAGTCGCTGACATCCGTTGCGGTGGGCTGCGTATCTCCGGTATCCCGCACCATCGCAGTGATCTCCACGTTGAACAGGGTATCCGAGAAGGGGATCTCCTTTTCTTTCTCCGCCGTTTTAAAGAGGTTAGACATGATACAGTCGATCTCCCCTGCGGAGGCGGCGGGAACGATCCCGCCGAAATCATAGATCCGGAACTCCACGTCCGCACCGAGCCACGCCGCGAAACGGTAGGCAAGCTCAATGTCGTATCCGGTAAGCTCGGCGCCCACATAGTAGGAGTAAGGCATCACAGTGCCCGTGGTGCCCACGCGCAGGTGATACGCCGGATGCGCGGCGACGGGAATGTCCGGCATTGTTCCGCTGACTTCCGAGACCCAGCGTCTGAACATATCGTCCAGCGTCCCGTCGGCCTTCGATTCCGCAATGAATTCATTGAGCTTCTTCTGCAGGTCCGGAATTGCCGATTTCGGCGAGACGCCGACGGCGACGGGGTTCTCGCTGTAGTTCTCGTCCATCAGCCGGACGCCTTCCGTTCCGTTTTCGATTGCCAGCTCCATTTCTCGCCGGGCATACACATAGGCGTCGATCCGCCCGTTGGCCACGTCCTTGTAGGCGAGCGGACTATCGTTGTACGCGATGATCTCGGCGTCGGGGTAATCCTTCTTCAGCGTTTCGAATTCGATCAGGTCGAACATCACGCCGATCTTCATTCCGGGCTTGCCGAACGCTGCAAAGGACGTGATCGCGTCCTCCTTTTTGTCGGCGCATCCGGCGAACAAAGCGGCGATCAGCGCAAACAGCACAGCAAAATCAAAGCGGCTGTTTTCAGCATCGTTTTATGACGCATAGGCAGAACCTTCTTTCTGAAAGATCAATGTGTTTATTACATCCGAAACCGAATTCAGGGCAACCGTTTCAGGTTTATTTCCTTTCCGCATGCGTTTCTTCGGTACCCCGATCCGCTTTCTGATTTTTTGCGGTTTGCTCTTTGGAATAGATATGCCGGATGCGTCCGTATTCGCGTTTTCGTACGATTTTGCACCTGATCGGCATACAGAAAAACCACACGCAGAAATATGATATCACAGTTCGCAGTTGTATTCAATTATCATTTCACTGAATTTGCACTCTTATTTCACTGTAATATCCTGTGTTTTATTTCAATGCTATTGCGTTTGTCCTGCATTCCGCGTATAATACCGACAGGAGCTTTCGGACCGTTCCCGGATGGTATTGATGAAAAAACGATAAAAAAGGTGGTACTTTGGAATGAAAAAAATGATCTCCATGATGAAAAGCAGCCGGGCCGGGCGGATCGCCGCGATCGCAGCCGTGATATTCGGCCTGAGCTCAGGCCTTTTCTTCGTCGAATTTCTCGCGTGGCGGAATCTGCCCCTCGTGGGCGGCCTTGCCGTTTTGTGCGGCCTGAGCTTTTCCGTCGTTCCGCTGACGCTTCGGGCGAGGAAAAGCGGCACCGGGCTCCCCGGTACGTTTCTGGGCTCAGCCCTCGCCTATGAGGTCGTTTTGTGGACAATACTCACCGCCGTGAACGTAAACGGCGAACATAACCGTTTGGCGATCGGCGTCGCCTACGACGTATTGCTGCCCGTGTTCGGCGTGCTGTGCTTTCTCCTTTTCAAGGGTCTGTATGCCGAAGAAAAAAAACGTTCCCGCAAAATCGCCGGGATCGTGCTGCTCATCGCATATCTGGTCGGCGCCGCTGCGCTGCCGGTGTGGCAGGTCATCCGTGACGTCCCGGAGACGCCGCACGGAGAAGCGCCCGATCTGACCGGTTACAAGACGGTGTTCTTCGATGATTTTAACGGAGACGAACTCGATCTTTCCGTCTGGAACCACCGCGCAGCCGGCGCAAGAAGAACAGGCTTTAACGCGGCAAGTCAGGCAGAAGTCAGAGACGGCAACCTGATCCTGACCGCCCAGTACCGTGAAAACGGCGAATACGGCGCGGGATGGTACTCCGGCATGGTCAGTCTGCGGCAGCGGTATTGCAGGGGCTATTTTGAGATCCGCTGCAAGTGCAACGACGGCGGCGATTTCTGGAGCGCATTCTGGCTGCAGGCGGAACACCCCTACGATCACGAAAAATCTGCGGGCGGTCCCGGCGGCTGTGAGATCGATATATTCGAAGCGATGAGCGCAAAGGAAAAAACGAAGACAAAACGGGACGCCGTGAGTATCAATCTGCATTGCAACGGCGGCGACGACGACCCTGAAAATCTCGACTCGCTGGGCTTGGGACGTTTCCGCGGCCGGAATATTTACACAGAGTACAACACCTACGGCTGCATGTGGACAGAGGACGAATATATCTTCTACATCAACGGCAGAGAGGCCGCCCGCAGCTCGCACGCAAAAGGCGTGTCGCAGGTGCCGGAAGAAGTCATCGTTTCTCTCGAGATCCCGGACAAAACGGACCACGCGAAAGATTTTACCACGCAGTTCGTTGTGGATTACGTAAAAATCTGTCAGCTGCCGTAACCGGCATACAGAGGCTGCGCCGTATACAAAGGATCAAACCGCATTTGCCGGTTTCGTTTTTCAAAGCAATCAATCAGAAAACGCAGGCGTCCCGCTTTCCGGCAGGGCGCCTGTTTCTATACCGAGAAAAAACAAAGGAAAACGGCAACAAAAATCCCCCTGAGCAGACAAAGGAAAACCGGAATCTGTTTCAGGGGGTGATTCTGTCTGTTCACGCAAAGAGAAGCGCCTTCGTTTATTCTATCGCCGGCGTCCAGTGCTCATACTGGAAGCGGTCGGTGAGCATATACGCCGCCACGGGCGTGCCGTCCGCCGGGTTCAGCGTCACGTCCGAAACCGCGATGCTGCCCTCCCCCGCGTAAATGAGCGCGTCGCCCAGCCTGTAGGCGTCCTCAAAAGCGCCGTCATAGGTATAGCGGTCGCAGACGGGCTGGATCTCGTCGCCTTCGGTCAGCGCTGCCGCTTTGGCGACGGTTTCGGTCTCACCGTTTTTATAGATATACCTTGCGCCGACAACTTTGCCCGCGCCGTCCTTAAAGGCAAGCAGCAGCTCGGCGCGCTCGCCGTTGAGCAGCACCGGGACCCGCCCGCGGATCACGGTAACGCCGTCCTCCACGGTCTGATCCGTAAAGTAGTATGCCACCGGCTGTTCGTTCAGGGATATCCACATACCGTCGTATTCCCCGATCAGGTCGCCGTCGTCCGTAAAGCCGAACACCGTGTCGAGGCCCAGATCAATATAGCCCCTGCCGTCGTCCAAAAAGACGTTCAGCTGCAGATCCGCCACTTTGGCCCATTCCGCCTCGGGCAGTGAAAGCACTGTTTTTCCGTCCTTTTCGGTCCAGACGAGCGGCGCCGACAGGCGGGCGTCCTCCACGGTTCCGATCAGCGTATCTTCGGAAACCGCGCGGTCAAACACAGAGGCGTCTCCCAGCAGGGAGCCAAGGATGGAGCTTCCGCCGCCGCCCAGCAGCGAGCCCACCAGGTCGCCCACGGTCCCCGCCGCCGCGCCGCCGGATCCGCCGAAGAGCGAGCCGAAGGGAGAAGTGCTGCCGCCGCCCGCCGCCTGACCGGTGACCTCCAGCGTTGCGAAGGTTTTTACACAGGCAGTGTAGTCGGAATCAAAGCCCATGGCGCCGAGCTGCGTAACGGCGCTGTTCACCCTGCCGGCCGAACGGTAGGGGAAATATGCCGCGAGCCCATAGGCGTCGGTGATGCCGCTTGCCACCCGGTTGTATTTGACCGCCGAAAGCAGCGCGTTTGCCAGCGACCGGCTTTCTTCGGTATCCAGCAGCAGCGAGAGATGCACGAGGTCGATCTGATCCAGCTTATTGGCGGAACCGAATTCGCGCGTATCGCCCCGCGCCTTTGATACCGCCGCATAGTCGCCGCCGCTGATGGAATCCGCCGTGCGCCGGGCAAACGCTTTCAAACGATCCGGCACCGCAGCGGAGAGCTCCGCGAGATCGGTGACCGAAAGGGTGGCCTTCTGGCCGGGGCACTGCCGGGCGCAGACCTGCACGAAATCGTCCGCGATGATCTTGCCGAGCGACGGCGTATCAATGGAAGGATTCTTCCCGAGCTCTTCCAGCCAGCGGGTATGGTACCAGCCGATGCCGGGCTCCGTTTCTTCGCTGGCGATCAGATAATCCGCCGCGGGCGCCAGCGTAAGCGCGGTTTCCACCGTCGCCATCAGGCAGGCGTCAAAGCCGATAAAATCAAAGGTCACGCCGCCCGCCGCAAGCGCTTTCGCAACGGAAGACAGCGACATGGAACCGGCGGAAGCCCTGGTTTCGTCGTAGCCGAAGCCCGCCACGGAACCGCCGCCGTGATCCCACATCACCAGAATGTTCCGGTTTGCAGGGAAGTTTTCGGCGCAGTATCTGATAAAGCCCGTAAGCGTCGCGGGTTCCGTCATGGCCTTCCCTTCAAGGAAGCTCTTTTCCAGCTGGTGCAGTCTGCCGTTTTTCAGCTGCCAGATCTGATGGACGCTGTCGGAGATCCCCTGCGTTTTCCACCTTTTGCAGCCGCCGGAATACACCAGCACGTTGACGTTTTTCCCAAGGTCGGCGCCGGCCATCTCTTTGAGGTCGGCGCTGGCCATGCCGCTTTTGGATTCCAGATCGGAACCGCAAAGATAGACCATCACCGTAACCGTATCGCGGCCGCCGCCTTTCAATACCGTGCGCTTCGTTCCCGCCGCCGCGGCGGTATTCAGTTTGCCGGTGTTGTTCTGCCCAATCCAGGCGCCGTCGCTGAAGGCGCTGTTGCCCATATAGCCGCCGAACAAGGAAGAGAACCCGCCGGACTGCTGTGAAGACTGGGCGGGCTGATTGGTGACAACGGGTTCGTCGTCCCCGCCGCCGAACAATCCCGA
>CACZOP010000205.1 GCA_902782845.1 Oscillospiraceae bacterium
CTTAAAATATCATCACCCGCTCCATATTGGAAACGGGGGCCACGTGCAGCTCGTAGTCCTTCCCTTCTTCGGCGCCGTAACGCTTCAAAGCGGAATGGGCGCAGGCGAACGCCCGGGCGGGGGTATTGTTTTCGCGGCTCAGGTGCCCCAGCACGAAGCGGCGGACGTTTAAATCCAGCAGGTCGCACAAGGCGTCGGCGCAGCAATCGTTGGAAAGGTGGCCGATCTCGGAGCGGATGCGGGCCTTGAGCTGCGGCGGATAGGGGCCGTAGGCCAGCATATCCTCGTCGTAGTTGGATTCCAGCAGCACCAGATCGCAGCCGTTCAGTCCGTCCATGATCTCGCCGGTGATCACGCCGGTATCGGTGGCGACCCCCACGGTGCGGTCCGGCAGCTCCACCCGGAAGCCGCAGCTTTCTTTCGCGTCGTGGGAGGTATGGAAAAACGAAACGTGGATATCCTCCACATCCACGCCGGATCTCATCATTTTTTCGGTATAAAAGCTGCCGTCCGCCACGCCCGCGCCCAACAGACCCGAAAGGGTGCCGCCGGTGGCGTAGACCGGGATCTTCTGGCGGGAGGCGAACACCCGCAGCGCGCCCGTGTGATCGGCGTGCTCATGGGTCACGAAAACAGCCCGCACCGCGTCGGGGTCGAGCCCCGCCCGCTGCATGGCGAGCTTTAACTGTTTGCAGTTGGTGCCGGCGTCGATGAGGATCCCGTGGGACGCCGTGCCGATGTAGGTTGCGTTGCCGCCCGAGGACGAGCAAAGGGTGCAGAATCTTGCCATTTCCTTTTCCCTGTTATAAGCCGTCAGCCGTCAGCAGTCAGCCGTCAGCCTTTTTAAAAAAGCATTCAGCATTTTACCGATTTCGGCATTTGCGTTTACCAATTCGTCTGTTTTTTCTTCTTTGGTTAATCCCAATCTGCTGCAAAGAATCAGTTGTGTTTCAAGCTCCGCGCTTGAACCGAGTGCAATCCGCAGGAAGTGAGCGAGCTCCTTATCTGATCCGCGATGGTATCCTTCTGCAATATTGGAAGGAATTGAAACGGCAGCCCGCCGCATCTGATCCGGATAATCCGTATGTCTCCTCTTTTGGAAATGCTTTAACTATTTCATAAATCTGTATCACCAGATCCATGGACTTTTGCCAAACAACAAGATCTTTATGGTCTTTTATCATATTCTCGCTCCGTCTCAAACTGACCGCTGACCGCTGACGGCTGACGGCTGACAGCTATATTTTCCCGCCGTGCTTGCCGCCGAGCTTGCCGCCCTTGGCGCCGCCGAAGGAGCGGTCGATGTTCAGGATGTTGGTATCGAAGGAGAAGTGGATGCTTTCTTCCTCGCGCTTGCGCTTGAGGGCCAGCGCGATCATCCGGTCCAAAAGCTCCTTATAGGGCACGCCCAGAGGTTCCCAGAGATAAAACGACAGGGAGCCGGGGATGGTGTTGATCTCGTTGAGGTAGACGGTATCGGTGTCCTCGTCGATCATGAAGTCGATGCGCGAAACGCCGTTGCAGCCCAGCACCTGAAACGCCTTCACTGCCAGCGAACGGATCTCTTCCCGCCGTTCGGGAGTGATGTCGGCGGGGATCTTGCGGGCAAGGCTTGCCATGCCCTTGCTGCCGCCGCTTTTGGCGCCCTTCGCGCCCTTGGAGCCGCCGGAGCCCGACACGTACTTATCCTTATAGCTCAGGATCTCGTCGCTCTTGGCAGGCTGCTCGCACTCGCTGGCCTCGGCCTTTTCGGTGTCGCCGAGCACCGAGCAGTTGATCTCCTTGAGATTGGTGATGGCCTTTTCCACCAGCACCTGCGCGGAAAACTGGAAGGCGTCCTCCAAAGAAGCGCGCAGCTCCTGCCCGTTGTGCGCCACGCTGATGCCGACGGAGGAACCGAGGTTCACGGGCTTTACGATCATGGGGTAGGCGATCTTCGCTTCGCACTTTGCCACCGTTTCGTCCATCTCCGATAATGCCCCCGCGTAGAACCGCAGGCAATCGAGCACCGGCACGTCGTTTTCTTTGAGCACGGTTTTCATCACGTATTTATCCATGCCAACGGCCGAGGCGGTGACGTCGCAGCCCACAAAGGGCAGCCCCAGCGTTTTTAAATAGCCCTGCAGGGTGCCGTCCTCCACGTTGGTGCCGTGGACGATGGGGAACGCCACGTCGATTTCGGAGATCAGGCTGCTGCCGAATTTTTTGAAGGGATAGCACATGAGCCGCACCCGGCCTTCGGTGTTGAGAAAGACGCAGCGGGTGCTCTTTTTGATGAGGGCGGGAATATCCTTGTATTCCTCGATCATAGAACACTCAAAGGAGGTATAGAATTCGTTTTCCTTGGTGATATACACCGGGATCACGTCGTATTTTTCGGGATCGAGGGAGGCGATCGCCTGCAGAGCGGAAATCACGCTCACCTCGTGCTCCACGCTTTTGCCGCCGAAGAGCACGCATAATCTGATCTTCATGCCGGTTCCCTCCTTTAATAGTTATCAGGCAGATCGTTTTCAAGCAGAACGATCTTTTTCTTTTCGGTTTGCAGGCCGTAGACGTACCCCATGGCGTCGCCGAATGTGTCGGCCACGTGCAGCTTCTTTTCGCCGCCGGCCTCCTTTACGCCCTCGGCGATGGCGAGGGTCTGCTTTTCGCCCACCAGCACAACGCGGTCGCAGGCGGCCGCCGCCTGTTTGCCGAATTCCTTATTGAGGGCGTATTCCTTTTCGCCCAGCTCCACCATGCCGGGGGTGACGAGGATGCGCTCGCCGTCCATCATGGCAAGGGTCTCCAGCGCCGCCTTGCAGCCGGCGGGATTGGAGTTGAAGGCGTCGTCGATGATGGTGAGGCTCCCCTTGTCGATCAGCTGCATCCGGTGGGGCACCGATTCGATGCGGCGCACGGGCGTGACCATTTCCGCCATCGGCATACCGAAGCCGTTGGCGCAGGCGATGGCTCCTGTGATATTCAGCGCCACGTGCCCGCCCAGCAGCTTTGTTTCGAAGGCGGTCACGCTGCCGTCGGGCGCGGAGACCTTGAATTTTGTTCCGGCGGGAGACACCGTGATATCGAAGGCGCGGTAGTCGCAGTCTTCCCGGGTGCCATATCTGATACAGGCGCGCTTCGGGGGGTGCTCGCGGATGCGGTCGTTATCCCAGTTGACGTAGAGCCTGCCGTTTGCGGGCAGCGCGTCCGCCAGCTCGTATTTGGTTTTGATGATGTTTTCCACACTGCCGAAGCTCTCGAGGTGCTGGTCGCCCAGCGCCGTGATCAGACCGTGCTGCGGATGCACGATGTCGCACAGCTCCCTGATATCGCCCACCCACTTGGCGCCCATCTCGCAGAGGAAGATCTTGTGGTAGCTCCTGAGGGAGCCGCGCACCGTTTTCACCACGCCCATGGGGGTGTTGTAGCTTTCGGGGGTGACCAGCGTATCGGTCCACGCCCGCAGGATGGTATAGAGATAGAACTTCACGCCGGTTTTGCCGTAGCTGCCGGTGATGCCGAGCGTTTGCAGGTCGGGGCAGCTTTTCAGCATCCGTTTGGCTTCGTTGGTGTAGTGCCGGTTCACCGAAAGCTCCATGGGCTTATTGATGAGATTGGCAAGCGGCACGAACAGCGGCGCGAGGGCGTTCAGAAGCCCCAGCAGCAGGAACGCGAGATGGTTCCTTCCCGAAGCGACCAGCAGGAAATCCCCGGCGAGCCCCAGCATAAACAGGAGCACGACGGTGATGAGCATCCGCCGGACCCGGGGCGTATACACCAGCGGCTTTTTCGCTTTTTTCGACCGGTTGGAGGCGATCAGCCCGCAGATCCC
>CACZOP010000206.1 GCA_902782845.1 Oscillospiraceae bacterium
CGGCATTATTCCCACTCGATCGTGCCGCAGGGTTTGGGCGTTATATCGACCAAAACGCGGTTGACGCCCTTGACTTCGGCTGTGATGCGGGCGGTGATTTTTTTCATCAGCTCCCAGGGCAGCTCCTCCACGGTGGCAGACATGGCGTCGCGGGTGTTGACGGCGCGCATGACCACGGGCCATTCGTCCACGCGCTTACCGTTTTTCACGCCGACGGTTTTGAAATCGGGGACGATGGTGAAATACTGCCACACCTTTCCGGCGAGGCCGGCGTTGGCGAATTCCTCGCGGAGAATGGCGTCGGACTCTCGCACGGCTTCAAGTCTGTCGCGGGTGATGGCGCCGACGCACCGCACGCCGAGGCCGGGGCCGGGGAAGGGCTGACGGTAGACCATGCTGTCGGGGAGGCCGAGGGCTTTGCCCACCACGCGGACTTCGTCCTTAAAGAGGATGCGAACAGGCTCTACCAGCTCAAAATGGAGGTCGTCCGGCAGGCCGCCGGCGTTGTGATGCGCCTTGATGCCGCCTTCGCTTTCGAGAATGTCGGGCCAGATGGTGCCCTGTGCAAGGAATTTTGTATCGTCCAGCTTGCGGGCTTCTTCGGCGAACACGTCGATGAATTCCTTGCCGATGATTTTGCGCTTGGTTTCGGGGTCGGCAACGCCTGCCAGCTTATCCAAAAAGCGGTCAACTGCGTCCACATAGATAAGGTTGGCGTTCATCTGGTTGCGGAAGACCTCGATCACCTGTTCGGGCTCGCCCTTGCGTAAAAGGCCGTGGTTCACGTGCACGCAGGTGAGCTGCTGCCCCACGGCTTTGATGAGCAGCGCGGCTACCACAGAGGAATCCACGCCGCCCGAGAGCGCCAGCAGCACCTTGCTGCCGCCGATCTGGGCGCGGAGCAGGGCGATCTGTTCTTCGATAAAAGCCTTTGCCTGCGCTTCGGTGGTGATTCTTTCCATGTTGTCCGGACGGTTCATAACATCCATTTTTGTTCCCTCCTGTATGTAAAGCTTTATTTATGATATAGTTTTTTTGTCTGGCTCATGGGCTCGTTTGTCATGTGGATGCCGAGCTTCTTGAAGGTCTGCGTATCCACCGAAGCCAGCATGACCGAGGAATGTGCCTGCAGGCCGCGCAGCTTTGGAAGCTGCTCGAGCGCCCGTTTCGCCACCGGATTGGTGGCGGCGCAGATGGAGAGTGCGATCAACACCTCGTCCACGTGGAGGCGGGGATTGTGGTTCCCCATGTTGTTGATTTTCAGATCCTGAATGGGCTCGATCACGGCGGGGGAGAGCAGGGGGATCTCGTCGGGGATCCGTGCCAGCCGCTTGAGCACGTTGATGAGCATGGCGGAGGAAGCGCCCAGCAGCGGGGAGGTTTTGCCCGTGATCACGCTGCCGTCTTCCAATTCCATGGCGGCGGCGGGCGCGCCGGTTTCTTCGGCCTTGGTAAGCGCCGCGGCTACGCATTTACGGTCTGCCGTGGAGATGCCGAGGCTGTTCATCAGCAGCTCGATGCGCTGCACCACCGCCTGTTCTGCCAGCCCCTGTTTCGCGAGGCAGGCGCTTTCGTAGTAGCGGCGGATGACCTCCTGCTTGCTGGCTTCGCAGGTGACGTCGTCGTCCACAATGCAGAAGCCCGCCATATTCACGCCCATGTCGGTTGGGGATTTATAGATGGACTCGCCGGTGATTTTGGTGAGGATGGCGTTGAGCACCGGGAAAATCTCCACGTCGCGGTTGTAGTTGACCGTGGTTTTGCCGTAGGCCTCCAGATGGAAGGGATCGATCATATTTACGTCGTTGAGATCGGCGGTGGCCGCCTCATACGCCACGTTCACAGGATGCTTCAGGGGCAGGTTCCAGATGGGGAAGGTCTCGAATTTTGCGTAGCCGGCTACCTTGCCGCGCTTTTGCTCGTGGTAGAGCTGCGAAAGGCAGGTGGCCATTTTGCCGCTGCCGGGTCCGGGGGCGGTGACCACCACCAGAGAGCGCTCGGTTTCGATAAAGTCGTTTTTGCCGAAGCCGTCGTCGCTGACAATCAGCGGGATATTGGAGGGGTATTCGGGGATGATGTAGTGGCGGTAGACCTTCATACCCAGCTTCTCGAGGCGGCGTTTGAACGCCATGGCGGTGGGCTGCTCGGAGTAGTGGGTGATGCATACGCTGCCGACGTACAGGCCGAATTCACGGAAAGCGTCGATCAGGCGCAGACAGTCTACGTCGTAAGTGATGCCGAGATCTCCCCGGCGCTTGTTTTTCTCAATGTCTTCGGCGGAGATGACGATCACGATCTCGGCGTCGTCCCGCAGCTCGTAGAGCATGCGGATCTTACTGTCGGGCTTGAAGCCGGGCAGTACCCTGGAGGCATGAAAATCGTCGAACAGTTTCCCTCCGAATTCCAGATAGAGCTTTCCGCCGAAGCGGGCGATCCGATCCTTGATGTTTTTTGATTGCAGCTCCAGATACTTGTCGTTGTCAAACCCCAAGCGTGCCATTTTTCTTTCTCCTCATCCTATTGAAATACCCGATAGAAACGAAACGCGGAATTCAATATTTCGATTTTTTATTATAGCACCTTTTTTCGCGCTTGTCCATGATAATTTTCGTCAATAAATACTTTGAAAGGGAAGAATTTACGATATAATTTTTTTGGATAGACCGTACCGTCGGCATAAAACACAAACCCGCGGCACGGAAGCGAGCTTCGCGCCGCGGGGCCGGCAGGGGAGCGGTCCCTGCGATCGGTTATGACTTTTTTTCAATGGCGGCTCCGAGTTCCGTACGTACTTTTGCAAAGAGCGCGTCGGAGCGCGTGTAGTCCGTAAGATCCTTTGCGACCTTTGCGATGGTTTTGTTTACGTAGCTGCTGCCGAGGAGCCGCTCGGCCATGGTCAGATATTCGTAGTCCTCAATGCCGTTGGCGACCGCTTCCAGACGCAGGCTGGATACGGGGCCGTCCACGCCCACGTGGTAGCCGTCGTAGAGCAGCGAGCCGTCGCCGAAGGTGTCCACGCCCGTCCACGGGGTGGTCCACGCGCTGGACCAGGGGTCGCCGCCCACGTCGGTCCAATAGGTGGTGCTCCAATAAAGAAGCCCCGTTACGTTCTGTTGCTTCTGCTGCCAGAACAGGATGCGGTGCCTGATCCCTTCCTGCTGGGTGAAGAGGTTGCAGTAGTCGGTTTTCGGGCCCGGACCGCAGCAGACGTACCACCAGATTTTGTCGCCCTGTGCGGCGCGTTCGGCGATCGCGCCGGCAAATTTCCCGTCGCTGAAGCAGACGGTTTCCGGGCAGAGAATGTCGCTGTTGCCGCTCTGGACTTCGAGATTGCGGATCACGTCGCCGGTTTCATTATCTTTGAGCTCGATCCCGTAGAACGGCGTCACCATGTGGAAGTCGTCGCCCCAGACGTTGCGCAGCCGGGCGATGATCTTGTTGTAGGCGTTCACGTCCGCTGTGGAATGCGGTTCGTCGATGGGGTAGAAGTAGGCCTTTGCCGCCCAGTCGGGATTGGTTTGCAGTTTATCGCGGTATGCCCGGATCGTATCGTCGTCCGCGTAGGGCACGCAGAAGGAGGTGCAGCGCGGGTCGCTCATATAGGCGTCCGCTTCGTCGCTTAAAATGTCCACGGGCAGATTATAGGCCGAAACGTGGCGCTGCAGGAGGAATTCGTAGTAGGCTTTGTAGAGCTCCGTTGCTTTCTCGCTGTTCGCGTCCACGTGATGCGCCCGGGCGACGTCGCCTTTGCCGAGCCCCATGGCTGTGTCCATGGAGGGCGCGTCCGGCAGGGTGAAATCCCACACGTGGGCGGTGACCTCCAGATCCAGCCGCTCGTGCTTGTCGTTGACGCTGTCGTTGCACAGCAGGGTCAGCTTTGCGGTGTAGTCGCCGGGGGCGGCGTCCTTTGCGGTTCTCACGCCGATGAACAGGGGATAATTCTGCATCCCGACCATCGGCATCTGATATTCGCTCCCGACCGTGATCGGGATCAGCGCGTCCGGATAGCTGCCGAACACGGTCTCGCCCGTGGTTTTTACATAGTATTCCTCGCAGAACGTGGTTTCGAGAGTTTCGCCCTTTTCATTGGTAAAGGGCGTGAGCGAAACGCGCGCTTTTTCTCTGTCCAGCCGCGTCTGCAAAGCGATCTGGCAGTATTCCGATTCGTTTTTTGCCAGATATATGGTGTGCGAAGCCTTTTTTTCCAGCGCGCCGGTTTTGGGGATCTTCACCGTGGGTTCGTAAAAGGAATACGAGGGGATCGCCAGCGGCGACTTTGTTACCCCCCGCACCAGAAGCTGGCTGACGGTGACCTGTGCCTTTGCGCCGGAGGTCAGAAAAATCAGCATCGCGGAAAAAACTGCGATGAGCCGCTTGTAGCTTGCGATCAGGGATGAAAAACCAAACATGGTGGATATGCCTCCGTTTTGTTATTTTGCGAAAACGACTTCACAGTCCTCGATGATCTTTCCCTTGGCGGTGGGCTGCCACTTTTCGCCGAGCGTCAGGTCCGATTCCTTCGCATTGACCGTCAGCTTTTTCATCTGCTTGCAGTTGAAGAAAGCGAAATCGCCCACCTCTTTCAAGGTGGAGGGCAGCGTGACCTCCGTTAAAAGCTCGTCGTAGGCAAAAGCGTCTTTTTCAATGGCCACCACGCCTTCGGGCAGGGTAAAATCGGTCAGGCCGCTCTCCACGATATGGTCCTTGGTGAACTCCTCGCGGTAGTAGCACTTGAAAAACGCCTTTTCGCAGATGTGGGTAAGGGTGGAGGGGAAGGATGTGATATTCACATGGCCGCATTTATAAAACGCCTTGGTGTCGATGATCTGCACGCCCTCGGGGATTGCGTATTCCACCGCGTTTTCGGCGCGGCCGTACTGGTCGAAGCTGATCCCGCGGCCGGAGGGATATGCGACGAGCACCGTCATGTCTTTTGTGAAAAGCACGCCGTCCACCGCCGTGAAATACCGGTTTTCGGGATCCACGACGAACTCGGTGAGGTGCTGGTTGTTGGTGAGCGCCCAGCCGCCCAGCTCCTTCACGTTTTTGCCGATGGTGATCTTTTTTAAGCTCTCGGCGTTGCAGATCCCGAAGTCGTCGATGCGGATCACGGGCAGGCCTTCGATCTCATCCGGAACGGTGATCTCCGTGACCGAGGTTTTGTCGGTATAACCGGTGATGGCGTAGCCGCCCTCCACCGCTTTGTAGTTCATGCCGTCCACCTTTTCGCCGCAGGCGGCAAAGCAGAACAGCACCAGCAGGAACAAAAACGCAAGAGGCAGATATTTTTTCAGTTTCATTCCGCAGTCACCCCGCTTTCCAAGGCTTGGCCGTCCGGCGCGGCAGCCGCTTCCCGTTCGGCGATTTCTTTCACGCACTTGTCGTGCATTTCTCTTGTGAGGTCGTAGAAGAAGAAGGGGATCGTCGCCAGCACCAGCCCGGCGATGCCGAGGTATACGTAGATGTGCATGGCGTTCATGAACACCTGATGGTCGAAGAGCACGTCCCAGTCGGAGGTGAAGCCCACCATTTTGAGAAGGGCGGGGGCAACAAGCCCCAGCATGGTGGCGATGGGCGTAGTGAACCACTGGAAAATGCCGATCATGTTATCCGCCCGTTCGCCGGTCTTCCACTGGTGATAGTCCAGAATATCGGCGTTGAGGCCGTCGGTCAGGCCGCCGCAGCCCGCCGAGATGCCGGACCGCAGGAAAATGAAGAACAGGAGGATGGGCACCGCGTATTGCTGGCTGTTGAGGCCGATCAGATACCCCGCCGTGACCGCCACCCAGATGGCGCGCATCACGATCAGGATCGTTCGCTTTTCAAAGCGTTTTACAAGCGCGGGCATGGCGAGGTTCCCCACCACGCTGGTGATGCCCACCACCGTGAGGATGCCGGTGATCCATTCGATGCGCATGGAGTAAACGAGGGTGTAGTTGATTACGCCGTCGGCGATGGCATTCCAGAGCCCGAACGCCGTGGCGATCTGCACGATCCAGAAATATTTGTTTTTCAGCAGGCTTTTCGCGCTTTTGCCGAATTCCACCTTGGGGGCGTTTTCGCCCTGATTGGCGGCGACGCGCTCCTTGACGCCGATCATAAAGAACGCCATGCCGAAGCCCAACACGGAGAGCACGGGCACGAAAACCTGGTAGGAGCGCACGTCAAGCAATCCGCCGGTGGCCTGGATCATGATGGGCCAGATGATGCGGAAGATGGATCTGAGCGCGCCGAGGAAGATGGCGCCGATGGAATGGTATTTCTGCCGTTCCACGGTGTTGGGGGTGATGAGCGCCACGATCGCCTTGGGGTTGTTGTAGTGGATGATGGCGAAGCGGTCCCGCAGGGTGAAGAGGAAATGGAGGATCACCAGCTTCGTGGTGTATTCAAGCGTTGTGGGCACAAAGGGGATGAGACAGGTGATAATGGCGATGGGCACGCCGTAGGCAACGAGGAAGGGCTTATACCGGCCGTATTTCCGGCAGAACTTATTCCGAAGGAACCAGTTCACAGGGCCCCCGATCCCCATGATCACAAGGATGTTCGCCACCAGCTGCGGCAGCCCCTTGATGATGAATTCAAAGGGCGCGGAGGGGATGAAATAGCATCCGACGCCCACTACGAACACAAGCCCGTAGGCGAAGGCGGCTTTCTTCGCCTTGTCCTTTGCCAGATGCCCCAGATTCTCGAAGATGGTCATGCTGATGGATTCGATGTAGAGCGTGGCGTATTTGGTGGCCAGCGCGATAAAGGTGATGATCGTGAAGTCCATCATCTGGATCCCGAAGATGGAGCCGCAGAGGTAGGTGGCGGTAAAGGAGACGGTGTCGTTGCAGATAAAGGTGAACGCGCACACGCCCATGATCCCCAGACAGTAGAACAGGAATTCCTTGATGGTTGTGTACTCGCCCGGTTTGGGCACGTTCCAGTTTGTCCGGACCCCGCTGATCAGGTCCGCGAATTTCTGTGAGAGCGGCTTTTTTGCCGCAGCGGTGTTTTCTGCCATTCGATTCCCTCTTTTCTTAAATCTTTGCAGGTGAATACAAAAATTATACAATAAGCCGGGAGCTTTTTCAATAGTTTTTATTAAATTTATACATTTTGCAGCGCCGGATTCCCACTGCCTTTGCCGCCGATCCCGCCGGAGCGGCGGAAAACTGGTATTCTGCAGCTCGTTATCCGGCAGGGCCTGTTCGATCAGAGCCGGCCGGATACATTGTTTGTTGTTCCCGCGGGTGGGTTTTTGTTTCAGATGAAAAAACACCGCCGTAAAGGGATGACTTTACAGCGGCGCGGGTTTTGATCGGAACAGTGAAAACGATGAAAAAAGAAAATCGTAAACAGTTTCTGTTTTTCGATTTTCTGTGCTTGATCATAAAATATGCAGATTGATATTTCCTTTTTTCAGGCGGCGGATCACGGGCGCGGCGATCAGGCCGATCAGAAGTCCCGTGCCAAGGCCCGCGCCCAGCAGCACCGGCAGGTAATAAACGATCCGGGCGGTGCGCATCACTGCCGCCGCCACCGCGATCTGCCCCACGTTGTGGCTCACGCCGCCCGCCACGCTCACCCCCACGGGGGAGAGCTTTGTACGCCTGCACAGCAGCATCACGAAAAAGCTCAGCATTCCCCCCGCGAGGCTGTAGAGCAGGCTGAAGGCGTTGCCGAAGGCGAGTCCCGCCAGCAGGATGCGGACCACGGCAACGGGGAAGGCCTTTTTCGCGCCCAGCAGATAGAGCGCCGTGACCACCACTAAATTGGCAAGCCCCAATTTGACCCCCGGAATGCCCACCGGGAGCGGTAAGAGGTGTTCAAGATAGCTCAGTGTGAAGCTCAGGGCGATCAGCAGCCCGTAGAGCGCCGCGGTTTTTGCTTTGGATTGTTTCATAAGGCGTTGGGTGATTGTTTATCCGGCGCGGGCGTCCACGCCGTCGGTTTCTTTTTCGTTGATCACGGTAACCACCAGCTTGTGCGGCAGGCAGATGATACTCTCGCCGCTGCGGGAGATCGCCCGGTGATGCACGCAGATCTTGTCGGGACAGTTTGCCTCGGTGATCCGCGCCTTTCCGTTTTCGATTACCAGCAGGTTCGTTCCGCCGTTTTCGTCGGCATACGCTTTTGTCGTATCTTCGGAGAGGGGGAGCCGGTCCACGGTTTTGCCGTTGATCTCCACGGTGACCGCGCTGCCGTTCTTCGGGACGAAATACAGAAACGCCGCCAGAACACCCGCGACGAACAGGATCGAGCCGATGAGGATCCAGTCCGCTTTTTTCATAAGGCCGCCCCCTTCCGGAATATCATTGCGTTATTTTTTAAGGTAAGCCGCGAAGCCGCTGCTTTGTATGGCGGAGCCGTCGGGCTTTGCCCACAGGGCTTCGGCGCCGGGCGTTGCTTCGATCAACGCCGTGCCCTCCCGCTCCGGCAGCAGAAACAGGGCGGTGGAGAGGGCGTCCGCCAGCGCGGAATCGCCGCAGATCACCGTGACGCCTGTAAAAGTCCGTGCGGGAAAAAGGGTCTCGGGGTCGATGATGTGGCAGTATTTTTTCCCGTTTACGGTATAATAGCGCTGGTAGTCGCCGCTGGTGACCACCGCGCAGTCGGAAACGCTCACCGTCGCCAGAAAATCCTCCGCCGTTTCATCGGGATTTTCCACGCCCACGTTCCACAGCCCCCGGCTGTTATACGGGTTCACGCCGAAAGCGACCACGTTGCCGCCGAGGCTGAGCACCGCGGCGTTCCAGAGCGTTTCTTTTGCCCACGCGCCCGCCCGCTGCGCCGCAAAGCCCTTGGCGATCGCGCCCACGTCCAGCTGCAGCAGGGGATCGGCGAAATACACGGTCTTGTCCGCCGGGTTCAGTATGAGATCGTCCGCCGAAACGTGCTTCGCCGCTTCTTTCAGCGCCGTTTCCGGCGGCAGGGCGGCGTTCGCGGGGTCTTCGGTCCCGGCTTCCCGGTAATCGTGCCAGAGCGAGAGCACGGCGCCCATACACACGTTTACTTTTCCTTTGGTTGTTCTGTATATTTCTTTTCCGAAGGCCAGCAGGTCAAAGAGCCGGTCGTCCACCGCCACCGGGCCGTTTTTCGCGTCCCGGTTCAGCGTGCGGACGTTCACGAGCCCTTCGTAGGCGTGATAGAGGTCAAACAGCCGGTGATAGCCCTGCAGCTCCTCCCGCAGGGCGGCGCAGTGTTCCCTGAACGCCGCCGGGCTCTCGTCGCAGGCTGTTACGGTGATCACGGTGTCGAACAGATCGAACCACGTTTCGGTAAACCGGTCCCTGCGTTCTCCGCAGGCCGCGGCCTGCAGTAAAACGAGCAGGCACAGGCAAACGGCTGTAATACGCTTCATAAATCAGTTGGAAGCAGCGGCGGCTGCAGCCTGGCTGTCCATCACCGCGTCGATGGCAAGCACCACCGCCACCGCCAGCACCTCGTTCGTGCCGGGGGCGATATCCAGCTCGAAAGTGTCGCCCCAGGCCATCCATTTTTTATAAATGGACACCACCGGCACGCCGCCTTCCGTGATCTGATAATTATGCTCGAAAACGGAGCCCTGCACGTCCCAGCCGGGCCCCTTCACCTGATATTTCGGTTTGAACAGCGTGAACTTTTTGACGATCTCGGCAACTTCGGCGCCGTCTATGTCCACAAAAAAGCGGGGCATGAACGAGAGCACCTTCTGGTGGATAAACGCCGCTTCCCGCCCCAGATGGTCGGTGACCGTCAGTTTCTTGCCGACGGACAGGACTTTGCCTTCCACGAAGTATCTGTCTTCGCCCCGTTCGTCTTTTACGGTGAATTTGTCTTTCCAGGAAAAGACTTTCTGCTTCATATAAAGTTTCATCGCGTTGGTCTCCTTCCGGCGCCCGTTTTGTGTATCCGGCGCCTTGCCGACGTTGATTATAACATATCGGATAAAAAAAATCCATAGCCCGGCGGCTGATTCTTTGCGCCGCTCTCATTTTTTGATTCCGGAACCGCGGCGGAGCGCATCAGCGGGAATACAGGCGGAAGGTGGCGATCTCAAAGGGACGGAAGGTATAGCTGGCCGTTTTTTCTTCCGTTTGCGGTTCCTCCAGTGTGTTCAGCCTTTGCAGCAAAACGCCGTCCGGCATTGTGAGCGTGACCGGCGTACCTCTGCTTTCCCAGAAGCGGACCACGGGGCCGTCGCCGTTTTCCGCCCATTTGAAGGCGCTCAGACGCAGCCCGGCGGGGAGATCTGTAAGGGCCGGGAAGAGCGTTCCGCTTTCGGCGGCGTCCGGCGGGGCGGGCGCCGACGGGTCCTGCCAGAGCCCGGGACCGGTCAGCGGCAGCGTAAAGCCCTGCGTGTGCCACCGGGCGGCGCGGTTCGCGCAGTCGCCGTCGGCAAACGCGCCCGCCCATGCGGCGAGGGCGTAATCCGCGATATGAACGCCGCAGTCGACGGCGCCGGCATATTTTGGATCGCCGGCAATGAAGGACCGCAGCAGGCTCAGCTGCAGTTTTCCTTCGCGGATCCTCGCGGCGGGCAGGCCGCCCTTGAGCAGCGCCATGCTTGTTTCGCCGTTTGAAACGCCCGCAAAGCCGAGCGTGGGCCATTCGTCCGTGAGTCCGAGGCAGTTGGTCATCTCGGGCGTGTTCCGTTTCATCGTTCCGAAGGGGACCTCGCAGTAGAGGTCGTCGCCGGGATCGAACGCCGGCGGGAAGGAAACGAAAATCCGGGTGTCGGCGCCGTCCCAGTCGAGCGCCGTGCGGAAGCGGACCAGCGGTTCACCGGCATACAGCGTAACGGTTTGCGTCCATTCCAGTTTTTTGATCTTATGCGTGGGATCGGTCACCGTGCCGGTGAGCGTCAGGCGGCTGTAATCCCGGGTTTTTTCCGCCGTAACGCCGTCAGCAGAAAGCTGCCGGTGGTCCCGCTCCGGCTCGCTTCTGCCCCAGGCGCTGCCGACGTCCACGCCGGCGGCGAGGCTGCCGGCGCCCCTGCCCGCTATGGCGCGGCCGAGCTGCTTATTGAAGATCTCAAGGATTTCTTTGTCGTTGGCGGTAATGCGGAAATACCCGTTTTCGATCGTGTGTAAGCCGTTTGCAAACGGAACCGGCGCCGGGGTCTCGGCTTCGTCGGAGCTCTTCCAGAAAAACGCGCGCCAGCCGAACGCCGGGATCTTCGCTTTTGCGGTGAGCGAGACGCTCACACCCACCAGCGCGGGGGTGATCTGCTGGTCGAACGCGGGGATCGGCACGCCGTTCCGGTCGAACAGACGAACGGATTTTACGTCGGCGGAGGCATGCAGCGTAAGACGCGGATATTCCGTTGCCTCGGCGGTGGGGTTGAACGCCACGGCGGCGTAACAGCCATCGGGCGCAGCGAAACCGTGGAACCGGCAGAATTCCAGCGCCGCGTCCCGGTAGATCTGCAGCCCGCCCCGGCGGACCTCCCGGATATAGCGCTGCAGCTCTTCGCAGGAAGCGTCGCAGTGGGTCCCGGGCAGGTTGTCGTGGAACTGGATAAACGCCATTTTGTTCCACAGCGCTTCCAGCTTTTTCGCGGGGTAATCTCTGCGGGGAACGCCGTCGGTTTTCCACCCGCCGTTTGCTTTTACCAGCGCCGAGAGCGTTTCCGCCTCCAGCAGCAGATCCTCCAGCTCCCGGTTCGCTTTCTTGATCTCAATGCGGGAAGTGTAGCAGCCGCAGCTTGCGGGGTTGCCCTCCGTCCGGGGGTCGATCTCGTCCTCCGGGATCCTGCCGCTTCGCAGCGTTTCCACCTGCCCGGAGCACCATTTGTCGTGGTTTTCCTCAAAGGTGAGGTATTCCACCTCCACGCCGTGCCGTTTCGCGGCCTCCCGCAGAGGACCGTAGAGGAACTGCCCGATGCGGGGCTCCTCGGTGGTGATCATCACAAAGTATTCGTCCTTTTCGGTGGCCAGCAGTTTTTCCAGAAACGTGTCGGCGGACATGTTGCCGTAGTAGGCGGATTGCAGCAGTTCCTTGTCCATGCGGGTCATGTCGTAGGAAACGTCCACTCCCGTGCCCTCGCAGTGGCGGCAGCCTTTGCCGCGGCAGACGCGGCAGGCGGGGAGCTTTACGCAGTCGGCGGTACGCAGGTTCGGCTCCGGCGGCTGCAGGAAACAGGAATCCAGCACGATGCAGGTGCCGTCCAGGCCCCGCCAGTAGGGTTTGTTGTTTTTCAGTACCCGGTCGAAGATGATCAGCGCGTCGTAGCCCACCGAGCGGAAAAACTGCGGCAGCTGGCTCGCAAGCCCGAAAATATCGGGTGTGATGGCGTAGCGGGGACGGTGACCGAATTCCCGGTTGTAGTATTCCCGGCTGTAGAGGTGGTTCCGCGCCCAGGATTCCCCCCGGGTAAGGTTGACGTCGATCACGGTCTCGCCGCCCCCGGCCAGCTCCAGAAGCCCCTGTTTCACCAGCGCCGCGAACCGTTCCTTCTGATCCGGATTCCGTTCAAGGAACTTTTTTACCACCAGTGATTGCTCGATCTGGTATTTTACGCCGTAGCGCTCCGCGAAATCCATGTATTCCAGAATCAGCAGTTCCTCGATATCCGCGTAGGGCCGCACGGCGTCGCCGCTTTCGGGGTGATCAAAATGGTCGGTAAAGCACCGCAGCCACGAGGGGTCCATGTGGTTCCGGGCGATGATGTAAACCTTTTTCTTCATATCAAAAACCTGCCTTGCGTTTATTTCTGTTTTCTGATTGTAGCAAATCCGTTTTTCGCTGTCAATAACGCGCTCCGATCATCTTGATCTTTCGCCCCAAACGGGCAAGCCGAAAAAAAATCTTTCCAAAGTGAACAAATCTTTACTTTTTTGTAGAGATATGATATGATAAAACAAGAAAGCAACGGTCGCTTTCCCATATGAGAAAGGAAGGAAAATCGTGATGTTTGCAAGAATCCGAAACAAAACCGTCGCGCTGATGCTCTCCGTGCTGATGTGCGTTACGATGCTCCCGTTTTCGGTGCTTCCGCGCGCCGAAGGGCTCACCCCGGAGGAGATGGAACCCTATATCATGCTGTCGGAAAATACGCATCAGGGCGTAACGGAGATCCCGGCGGGGAAGCCGTTTAATATCTCCGGTTATTGGGGCTCGCCCGATAAGCTGATCTCCGTTTCTCTGATCAACGAAAGCGGCGACAGGGAATATGTGCTTTATAAAGACGATCAGGTCTTTTACGGCGGCAGATACGGCAATGAAGAGGAAGGTCCCTATTATATGGTGGGATTCTCCGCCGCGTCGTTTGTGCCGGGCGTTTATTATCTGCTGGTGCATGCGACCGACGGCGACTGCCGCAGCAACGAAACGATAACGATCGTGGCGGACGGCAGCGTGAAAACGCCGCCGGAGATCACCACGACCGCGCTGCCGGACGCAAAGCAGGGCGAAGCCTACGCCTTTACCCTGAAAGCGACGCCGCAATACGGCGGCAGCATCACCTGGTCGGTAGCCGACGGCAGCCTGCCCTCCGGCTTAAAGCTGGACGCCGCCACCGGTAAGCTTTCCGGCGCGCCCGCCGTTTCGGGCAGGGTCAGCTTTTCCGTCACGGCCGAAGAAGCCGGCGGCGGGAAAGAAACGGTAAAGCTGGAACTGAATATCGCGTTCGTGCCGTTCTGTACGGTGCAGTTTCACCTGGACGGCGGCAGTGTGCCGACGGGCGCGGATTACGGCACGAAGACCGTGAAAGAGGGCGCGGGCGTTACGCTGCCCGCAGCGCCGACGAGATCCGGCTTCCATTTCGTGGGTTGGAAAACGGGCAATGACGTTTATCTGCCCGGCGCCGCGTATACCGTGAAAAACGACGTGACCTTCACGGCGGAATGGACGGCGATCGCCCCGCTCACCGTGGGTCTGCCGGCGCAGTTCCCCGCCGTGGCCGGAAGCCTCTGGCTGGAGGGAGAGACCGGCGGCAATTCCGTGATTCTATGGAGAAATTTCTTTGAAGGCAGCGGCGCGCCGGAAATTCAGATCGATCCGTATTATCTTTCGGGATGGCGCTATTCGAAGCTCTCGCTTTACGGTTACGTCAACGGCGAGCCTACGGTGCTGGCGACCGCCGGAAGCGTTGATGAAAACACAAAAAGCGTTACGCTTACCGCCTCCGGCGCAAAGTGGACGGTGGTAAAGGGCGTTCGCGTGAACGGCCTTACCGAAAATACGGATTATACGCTCGGCAACGTGACGTGGTCCGCCGGCGGCAAAACGGGGTATGCGCCGCGTTTCCCGTATATGGCGCGGACGGACAATACCTATACCGTCCGTCTGCTGTTCGACCGGGGCAGCTATTACAATGGGGATCTGCGCATTTCGGACGTTTATACCGTTTCGGCGCTGTCCGGCGGCTATCTGACGATCACGCCGAAAAAATACGCGGAAGCGGAGGTCAAAGGGGCGATCACCATCGACGGCACAGAAGCGGCACATTATCCCTTCGGCGCGTCGCAGACGGTGAACGGTTATACCCATACAGTTATCTTCCGAACGGATTACAACGGGAATTATACTATCCGTCTGCTTTCCGGCGTTCCCGTAACCTTCTTTATCCGTGTCGACGACGATCAGCCTTATTTCGTTTCCGGCGAAACGCTCGCTTCCCCCAAAGCCGGCCAGACGCACAATATCGTTTTGAAGCGCGTTAAAGTTACCGCCGACGTTTCCTTTACTTCTGTTTCCGACGCCGGAACGACGGGCAGATACATAAGCGCTTACAGAGGCTCTTCGTTCCTGTTACGGCTTGTGGGCGCAAAAGGACAGGTTTACCCCGCTTCATACGGTTATTATGAGTTTTCCGAGACGCTGTCGGAAAAAAGGACGATCACGGCGTGGACGTTTTCACCGGATGAGGCCGGAACGCTCACGATGACGCCGGAAGACCGCGACGGCGCGGTATTCGGCAGTGTTTCGGCGCAGGTAAAGTGCAAGGGCGGCGCGGGCAGCGCAAAGCTGCAGGCGGAGCTGCACGCGGGCGTGGTGGCGCCGCTGAGCGCCGACGTCACGGGAAAATATATCCTCGTGTGGTATGACGCCGCCGGAAACTATATCGGCAAATCGAATGAAACCTATCTGTACCGGACCCGGTACGACATCCCCGCGGTGTGCCCCACCGAAACGGCGAAGGGCTATACGCTGGTGCTTACGCCCGCCACCTATAACAGCGAAGAGCTTCTGTCGGCGTCGAAGCTCTCGGCGCTTCCGAAGGAGCAGGCGATCGCCCGCTGGAAGGTGGACCTGAAAAAATCCCAGATCAAGGTACTCTCGGAATTCAAAGTGGATTCCGTGTCCAGTGAAAACGCCCTCTACGTCACGAAGCCCCATTCCACGCTCTCCGTCAGCAGGACCGGTTTCTCGGGTACGAACGATCTGATCTCGTTCTACGGCTCCGTTGGGCTCGACGCCGGGCTTCCGAACGGTTTGATTTCGGGTCTGGTGCTGAACACGGGAAATATAGCCGCGCCGACGATGATTCCCGAAATGATCACGATCAACGGCGCAAGCTATCCGTTTCGGGCCAGTCACGGCAAGTACACGGTAGATCTGTCGGCGCTTGCAGGCGGCGGGATCCCGCTTCCGTGCAACTACACGATCTACGGAAAGCCCTACGCCGCGGATACCGATATGCTGCTGGAGCTGGAAGCGAAGGTGTCTTATACGGGCGGCAGGCTGCAAAGCCAGCCGGTCGGGACGGCAACGGTGGCGCGTCCCGGCGCTTCCATCCGGACGTACTCTCAAACTGTGAGCAAAAACACCGTACGGCTCAGCGGTACCGCGCTCCCGAAAGAGCGGGTGGAGATCTATGATAACGGCATTTCGATCGGCCGCGCAACGGCGAACGAGTCCGGCCTCTGGCAGGGGAGCTTCCCGCTGGCGGGGACCAGCCCGAAATTCACCACGCGGCACACACTGCGCGCGGTTACCGCCTCCGGCGTGCGTTCCGGCGAATGCACGGTGACGCACAGGTCGGACGGACCGGAGCTCAGGAGCCTGACGATGCAGTATGAAAATAAAAAACCGATCCCGCTGGGCGGCAGCTACAGCGTTGCCCAGACGATGCGGGACGTGAAGTTCCGGGCGGAATTTTCAAATCCGGACCAGCTGGACGATCTGCCGGGCTTTAACAGCAAGGTGGTGCTGCGGGTCTTCCTCGGCAACGGCGAAGTGCGTTTTCTTGAAATGACGCAGGGAAAGGACGGCGTGTTTGCCGCTTCCATCGACTTTATTTCCGGATACATTGCGGCTGTGGAGCCGATTTTCAGCGCGAAAGCGGGGCCCTCGTACGCCGCCGAAAACAAAGACGGCAGCCTGACCTGCGCCGCCGACAGCGAGCTTACGGCGGCCTTCTCCGAAGTCGCGTCCGTTCTGCGCGGTACCGTTGCGGTGCAAAACGGGAAAGCGGTGTATTCCGGCAAAACGCAGGCGGATAATTACGCGGTGAAATTCTCCGGCGGCAAAGCCACGATGAGCGGCAACGTCAAGGGTGTGGTGAAAGGCGTCTCCGCGGAGGAGCTGCGGGCGGCTTACGAAACCGCCGCGGCGGAGCTTTCGGCGTCGAAGCTGACTGCCAAAGATTATACCGTGAACTACAGAAACACCAGGAATCTGATGGAATGGATCAACGAAGCGGGCGAGGAACAGGCTGCGGCGAACAAAGCCGCGGGCAAGAACGCCAAAGCGAATTTCTACACCCGCAACAACCTTTTCGGCGATAGAACCAGCTTCCTGAACGCGAAAAACACGGTGGAAAAATATGCCGTGAACACTGCCTGGAGCGAGAATGCCGACGGGAAAAATCACCGGAAGCTCACGCTCGGCAAGAACCAGACCTTTGACACCTACGTGCTCACAGACTGTAAATACAACGACGACGGTTCGCCGGCCGCAGGCACCTACAACATCCAGATCAGCTTTTTCTCTGATACCTCCGCCTCGCCCGCGGTGTATCTTGCCAACGCCACTGCGATCTATACCGGAGCGTTCCGGGGATACGCAGGGCTGAAGGACGGCGCTGCCGCCTTGCCGCAGAAGGCCGGTATCCTTTCTCTGTTCACGATCCGGGCGAACGCATGGGAAGAGAGCATCTACTCAAGCTACAACGGCCATTTTAGTGAAGATTCCGCCTATGCGGAATACTGCAAAATGGAAGACTCCACAGGATTCTTTTCCATGACCACCGGATCGGCCGGCAGTTTCATCGCTTTGTCGAGCGGAGGTCCCGGCGCGCAGGCGCTCGGTTCCTATTTCAGCCTCGGCAGCCTCAGCGCGTCGATCTATAATCTCGGCGCCATTCTGAAAAACAACGGCTACCGCATCCAGAACCGCGTGTTTATGGACGCCGATCTGCGGCGGCTGATCGAATCGCCCTGCTATAAGCGGCTGAATGATTCACAGAAGCAGATGTGCGACCATGCCTATGAAAAATTCAAAAAAGCCGCGGAAAAGGCGGACAACACCGACACCTCCATCACCGGCGTTTCGGTGGGGCTCTGCGGCGGCGGTATCGGCGCCTCCGCCATCGGTATCGTATGCAAGGCGGCGTCAAAGCCCGCTGCCAAAGCGGGGCTGGTGATCTCCGGCGCGGGCGTCGCCATGTCCGCGGGCACCGCGGGCGCCATCGACAGCACCCGCCAGGAAATGATAAGACAATACGAAGAATCGTATAAAAC
>CACZOP010000207.1 GCA_902782845.1 Oscillospiraceae bacterium
GGCACCGCGCTCCGGATGGCGATCACCAGCAGCGGCACGGCGACGACGTGCAGGATGATCCCGGGCACGGCGTTTACAAACGCTTCGGCAAAAAACAGCTTCCACGTATAGGCTTCAAGGTTCGTATCCATGGTGAGGAGCGCGGTTTTCACCACGCCGAACACCGCCCGGCCCGCCAGCATGGCGCCCGCGAGGCTGAGATACAGATATGGGATTTTTTTCGGCAGCAGCCGATAGAACCAGCCCGCCGCGACGCCATAAACGCAAAGCTCAAACGCCATGCAAACGGCGTTGGGATACAAGGCGGGCATCTGGAACAGCACGCTGCGCAGAAGCGGGGTGATAAACCCGACCGCGCCGCCCCAGAGCGGCCCTGCCAGAAAGCCGCAGAGAAAAACGGGAATGTGCATGGGACTGAGCATTTTGCCGATTGCGGGGATCTGCCCGGTTAAAAACGGCAGCACAAGCCCCAGCGCCACAGAAAGCGCGGAAACCGTGAGCCGCAACAGATGGTTTCGATCGTTCTTCATACGCTTATTCCATGCTTTTCTTTATTATTTTTGAGGAACCGCGGAATTACAGATTTTCCAGCTCCGAAAGCTGGTCCACCCGGCGCTGGTGCCGTCCGCCCTCGAATTCGGTGTGCAGAAACACGTCCACAAGCTCCAGCGCCGCGCCTTCGCCGATGACTCTGGCGCCGAGGCACAGGGCGTTCGCGTCGTTGTGCATGCGGGTAAACTTGGCGCTGAAATAATCGGTGCAGCAGGCGGCGCGGATGCCCTTGATTTTATTCGCCGCCATAGAGATGCCGATGCCCGTGCCGCAGCAGAGCAGGGCCTTGTCGCAGTCCCCCGCCACCACCAGGTCGCAGGCCTTTTTCGCCTGATAGGGATAGTCGACGCTCGTCGTGTCATAGGCGCCGACGTCGGTGTAAGGGATCCCCTGCGCCTCCAGATGGGCCTTGATGGCCTCTTTGAGCGGGAAGCCCGCGTGATCGCTGCCCAGTGCAATTTTCATGTTCGGTTACCTCACTTTTTATTATTGTAGCAGTTAAAAAAACCGGGATTAACGAAGTCAATGCGGGATTCGGATTTCGGCATGCGGAGCGATTGTGAATTCACCCTCTTCGTCACCGTTTCAACGGTGACACCTCTCCCGGAGTGAGAGGCAGGATTCGCACAAGGAAAGATTGCCTGCCGTACCCCTTGGCTCTCCCTCCGGGAGAGCTGTCGCGAAGCGACTGAGAGGGGCGGAGATCCGATCGCAACGCAGTTGAAGAAATTCCGAATTCCGCCTTCCGAATTCCGAATTGGCTGGTTATCCTTCCTGTTTGAGCCTCGCGTTCCGTTCCCGCTCCGCCTGCGAAGGACGCAGATACTGCGGTACGAGGCTGTCGGGGTCCTGCCCCGCATCCCCGTTATTATAGCGCATCCACGCGGCAAATGCAACCGCGCTGCCGTGCTGATACCGATAAATTTCGGGAAATTCGCAAAACGGGAGCCCCGCGTTACGCAAAAACGCCGCGGTCAGCGCCGCCCCGTCGCCCACCAGCAGGGGCGTTTCGTTACGGGTTCTCAGTTCCGCCGCCAGCTCCTCCAGCTTCAAGGGACGGTCGGGGGTCAGGCGCTCCGGCCCGTTTTCCGTCTGCCGGAACAGGGCGTTATACACCTGAGAGCAGCGGGCGTCCATCACGGGGCAGACGAGATACCCCGGCACGCCGGCGGAAACCGCCAGCGCTTCCAGCGTGGAGATCCCGTACACGGGCTTCTGCGCCGGAAAAGCCATCCCCTTCACGGCGGAAACGCCGATGCGCACCCCGGTAAAGGAGCCGGGGCCGCTTGCCACCGCCAGCGCGTCCATATCCTTCAGCGCGAGTCCCGCGTTGTTCAGGCAGCTGTCGGCCAGCGACAAAAGCGTCTGCGAGTGGGTAAGCCCCGTGTTCAGATAGGTTTCGCTCAGCACCTTCCCGTCCTTTACGATCCCCGCCCCCGCGGCAGCCGCGGAGGAATCAAGGCCCAATATCAGCATGAAAACACGCCTCCTTCCACAGTGATCACCCGGTCGTTTTCTTTCTCCCCGGGCGCGATATGCACGAACACCGTGTCCGGCGGCAAGGCGCCCGCGATGTTTTCGCTCCACTCGATAAACAGGATGCTCCTGCCGTCCAGATAATCGAAAAAGCCGGTGGAATACAGGTCGTCCTCGCCCTGCACCCGGTACATGTCGAAGTGGTACACGGGCGGGTCGCCGCCGTAGTCGTGCACCAGCGCGAAGGTGGGGCTGGAAACGAAAGCGTCGTTACCGAAGGCCTTCAGCGCCCCCCGGACGAAAGCGGTCTTCCCCATTCCCATGCCGCCGGTGAACGCCACCACGCTGCCGGGAGGAAGCCGTTTGCAGATCGCATACGCCGCCGCCGCGGTCTCCTGCTCGGAGCCGGTTTTGTATTGAAGCATGACGGTTCACTTCCTTTTGCCCATAAAAGGCTTGAAATCACGGAAAAAAAAATATATAATAGAGTATCGGAATTATAATTCGGAGGGCAGGCGCCGCTTCCGGGCGGCCCGATCACATACAATGTCGAAGTTTACAAACACATTAAAAACCGTCTTCCGCGAAACGGATTTTCTGCTTCTGCTTTTGTGCGTCGTCACGTCCGTGTTCGGGATCCTGATGGTTTCGAGCGCCACCGCCGTGGACGTGGAGGAGGGCGCCAGAATCTCCCGCGATACGCTTGCCATGATCATCGCCGTTGCCGCAGGGCTTGGCTTTTCGATCGTCATCTCGTTTATCGACTATAACATCATCACCAAGCTCTATCCCGTGATCGCCGGCGTGTGTTTGCTGCTGATGGCGGCGACGCTGGTCTTCGGCGTGGGCCCCGCCGAACGGCAAGACGCGAAAACCTGGCTGCGGCTGGGCGGGACGGGATTGTATTTCCAGCCCTCGGAGCTGCTGAAGATCGGTTTCCTCGTTACCTTCGGCGTGCATATCGAAAAGGTCCGGGACCGCCTGAACGAGCTGAAAACCATCCTGCTGCTGGGCGTCCACGCCATGATCCCCATCGGTCTGGTAGCCGTATCGGGCGATATGGGGAGCGCGCTGGTCTTCGTGCTGATGACCGTGGTGATGTTCTTCTGCGCCGGCGTGCAGCTGCGCTATTTCATCGTGGGGGGCGCGCTGGTGGCGGCGGCGCTGCCGGTTGTGTGGTTCTATCTCTTCGATTCCATTCAGAAGGAGCGTTTTCTGGGGCTGATCTATCCCGATCTGTATGAGGATATCATGTATCAGCAAACCAAAGGCATCACAGCCATCCGCGGCGGCGGCCTCTTCGGGCAGGGCCTGTTCAAAGGCGCGCTCACAAGCGCGGGGATCGTGCCCGAAAACGAAAACGACATGATCTTCACCTGCATCGGCGAGGAGCTGGGGCTGGTGGGCTGCGTCGCAGCGCTGGGGCTGCTCCTGCTCATCATGATCCGGATCTTTCAGATCGGATACCGCTCGCGCCTCGTTTCCACAAAGCTCATCTGCTGCGGCATGGCGGCCATGATCGGCGCGCAGACCGTGATCAACGTGGGCATGTGCCTCGTGATCTTCCCCGTGATCGGCATCACGCTGCCCTTTTTCAGCGCCGGCGGCTCCTCCAACCTCTGCGTGTATCTCGGGATCGGTCTGGTGCTGGGCATCTACCGCTTCGACCGGGAAAAAGACCTGAAAACCTTTCACCTTTCCGGCCCGCTGGTGTTTGAATAACCGAACGCCGCGGGAAAACCGGGCGGGAAGCGCCGCCGGAACGTCCTTACAGTTTTGTCAGCCGCGCGGCCTTCGCCATCAGCTTTTTGGTGCCGCAGGTATCGAACGCCACCTCCAGCAGCAGGTCGCCCCCGAGGGGCGTCGCCGAAACGATCAGGCCCCTGCCGAATTTTTTATGCTCTACCGCGTCTCCGGTCTTCAGATCCGGCGCGGATTCTTTTTTCCTCTGATACGCAGGATTGCTCCCTGCAAACGCCGTGCTGTTTCCGCCCGAAGGCGCGGCAGGCTTTGAGAAGAACGACGTCCCGCTCCCGGCAGGCGTCGCTTTTTTTTCTGTCGATACGCCCCGGCCGCCGACGCCCACAAGATACCGACTGCCGCCGAAGCCGCCGAAACCGCCGAAGTCCCGCTGCCCGCCGGGGGTGGTGTCCCGCAGAAGTCCGGCGGGGATTTCCCCAAGGAACACCGAGGGCGGATTCGCGGTGGTTCTGCCGTATTGCATCCGGGAGGCTGCGTTGGTTAAATACAGTTTCTTTTTCGCCCGGGTAATGCCAACGTAAGCGAGGCGGCGCTCCTCCTCCATCTGCCCCGCGTCGAACACCGACTGCTGGGAGGGGAACAGCCCCGTTTCCATCCCCACGATAAACACGACGGGGAATTCCAGGCCCTTGGCGGAGTGGAGCGTCATCAGCGTCACCGTTTCAAGGGTCTCGTCATAATTATCGATATCCGAAAGCAGGGCGGTCTCCTCTAAAAAGCCCTCCAGCGTCGCCTCCTGCCCGTTTTCTTCCTCATACCGGGCAAGGTTGGAATACAGCTCGTCGAGGTTTTCCATGCGCTCTTCCTGCTTTTCGGGATCCAGCGTCAGCGATTGGACGTAGCCTGTCTCGTTGAGCACCATCCGCAGCACCTCCGCCATGGGCATCTCCGCGCGCCGGTCCGAAAAGCTGTCGATCATCTCGGTAAACAGCTTCAGTTTTCCGCTCCCGCGGGAAAGCGCCGCGAATTCGTCCGCGTGGCGCATGACCTCAAACATGCTTTCGCCGAGGCGGGAAGCGATCTCCGCCACGTTGTTCACGGTGGTCTCGCCGATACCGCGCTTTGGCTCGTTGATGATGCGCCTGAGGCGCACCTGGTCGCCGGGATTCACCACCAGCGACAGATAAGCCAGCGCGTCCTTGATCTCCTTGCGGTCGTAGAACCGGTGGCCGCCGATCAGCCGGTAGGGGATCCCCGCCTTTACAAAACGGCGCTCGATGTTGTTCGACTGGGCGTTGGTGCGGTAAAGCACCGCGAAATCCGAAAAACTCGCCCCGGCGGCGGATTCGTCCATAATGGTGTCGGCGACAAAGGCCGCCTCGTCCAGCTCGTCGGCGCCGGTATGGAGCACGATTTTTTCGCCCGTGCCGTTGGAGGTCCACAAATTCTTCCCCTTGCGCTCGGTGTTGTTGGCGATCACGGCGTTGGCGGCGTCTAAAATATTCTGGGTGGAGCGGTAGTTTTCCTCCAGCCGGATCACCTTCGCGTTGCTGAACTGGTGCTCGAAGCTCAGTATGTTTTCGATGGTGGCGCCCCGGAAGCTGTAGATGCTCTGGTCGTCGTCGCCCACCACGCAGAGGTTTTTGTGCGCCCCCGCAAGGAGGCTTACCAGCAGATACTGGGCGTGGTTGGTGTCCTGATACTCGTCCACCATGATATAGCGGAACCGGTTCTGGTAGTATTCCAGCGTTTCGGGGTCCTCCTGCAGCAGGCGGACCGTGTGGAAAATAATATCGTCAAAATCCATGGCGTCGGCGCCCCGCAGCATTTTCTGATACAGGGCGTATACCTTCGCAACGTCGCCCTTGCGCTGGTCGAAGCCGAAATCCCCGGCGGCGTATTCCTCCGGGGAAAACATATTGTCCTTCGCTCTGCCGATCTCGTTCAGGATCGTTTTCTGGGGCAAAAACTTATCGTCGATCCCCAACTGCCGCTGGCATTCCTTCACCACCCGCTTTGCGTCGTCGGTGTCGTAGATGGTAAAGTGGGAGGTAAAGCCGATCTTTTCCGCCTCCCGCCGCAATATCCGCACGCAGGCGGCGTGGAAGGTGCTGGCCCAGATCTCGTTCCCGGCGTCTCCCAGCAGGTTCACAAGCCGGTCTTTGAGCTCCCTTGCCGCCTTGTTGGTGAAGGTGATGGCAAGGATCTGCCAGGGCTTGGGCGCGTCCACCCGCAGCATCGGCCCGATTTCGGCGTAAACCGACGCGTCGCCGTCCAGATAGCGGCGCAGCTTTTCCTCCGCGTCCGTTTCAGCGCCCGCAAACACCCGGTCCGACCGGTAGGCGTTCCCGTGACGGATCAGATTCGCGATGCGGTTCACGATCACGGTGGTCTTGCCGCTGCCCGCGCCCGCAAGAATAAGCAGCGGCCCGTTTACCGTGGTCACTGCTTCCAGCTGCATATCGTTCAGGCGGGAGAATTCCTTTTCGATGATCTTCCGCCGCAGGTCGAGTATTGTGTTCTGATCGTTCATAAAAACCTCATATTTGAATCGACGGCAAATCGGAATTTGGAATTTGAACGTGTGTTTGCCTTGACGATGGAATTAAAAATCATATCGGATTCCGATCTGTCGCGCAGGATCAAAATGCAAAAACGTTCCCGCCCGTCGGGTCCGCCGCCACGATCACGGGCAAA
>CACZOP010000208.1 GCA_902782845.1 Oscillospiraceae bacterium
ACTGCGGCGCTGAACCTTTATTACGCCCGCGAAGCTTACACCATCTCCTTTAACGTGGACGGCACGGAAACCTCCGCCGATTATTACTACGGCGCAGTCCCGGCCTACAGCGGCGAAACGCCGACGCTCTCCGCTACCGGAGAGAACACCTACACCTTCCTCGGCTGGACGGCGAACGCCCCCGCCGCGCCCGGCTCCGACGCGGCTTACTATTCGGAGGGAAATCTCCCGCCCGTTACCGTCGACGTGACCTATTATCCATACTTCGGCGCAGCGGTAAACAGTTACGACGTGACCTTTGTTGTGAACGGAACCGAAACCACGGTTTCCTTCCCATACGGCGCGACGCCCGCTTATTCAGGCATACCCGCCAAAGCCGCCGACGCGCAGTATACCTACGCTTTCACGGGCTGGTCGCCTGCCATCGTCCCTGTGGTTGCTGACGCAATCTATACCGCACAGTTCAGCGAGAGCGTGCGTTCCTATCAAATCAGCTTTGTAACGCCGGACGGTACAACGACGATCTCCGTCCCCTACGGCGAAACGCCTGCTCCCGGATTTACCCCGGCAAAAGCGGCTGACGCTGATAACACCTATGTATTCGCAGGCTGGAGCGCCGCTGCAGACGGTGAAGTTGCCGCCCTTGCGGCTGTGGACGGCGACGCCGCCTACTATGCGATTTTCACCGCAACGCCTATCCCGGCGGATCAGTACCTCGTCACCGCAACAGCCGGCGCAGGCACCGCGATCAGCGGTATCACCGGCGTCTATGCGGACGGCACATCGCTTGATTTTACCGTGACGGTTGCCGAGGGGTATGATCCCGCGAACCTCACCGTAAGCGTGAACGGCACGGCGCTGGAGAATCCTGCTCCTGTAAACGGCGTTTACGTCTACACCATTACCGTGACAGAAACAGCGACGATCACCGTCTCCGACCTCAGCAAATATACGTACACTGTTAAATTCATTGTGGACGGCGTTGAGACTTCCAAAACCGTGGCCTATGGTGATACGCCGGACTATGGCGCCATTCCCGCAAAGGCTGCGGACAATGAAAATTTCTATGCCTTTTCCGGATGGGAGCCCGCAATTGTTCCCGCAACGGCAGACGCTGTTTATACGGCGAAATTCAACGCCACGTCCATCCCGGCGCATACGCATGAATATAATACCTTCGTCCGGACCGTGGCAGCCACTTGCGTGAGCGCAGGCTGCGACGAATACATCTGTAACTGCGGCATGACCACGCAGCTGAATCCGACTGCGGTCAACGCGAACAACCACGCGAAGGATCCCATCCTCGTGGGCAAGCGCGACGCCACCGAAACCGAGGACGGCTACACCGGCGACCTGATCTGCCCCGCCTGCGGCGAGACCATCACGGCAGGCCACGTGGAACCCAAAACCGCCGTGCCGCACGTGCATGATTTTGCCACCCTTGTGAACCACGCGGACGCCACCTGCGCCGCGAAAGCGTATGATATCTATGCCTGCGCCTGCGGCGAAACGCAAAAAACGGAAAGCGGCGAAGTCAATCCCGATAATCACGCCGCCTCCCCCATGACTGTGGGCAAGCGCGACGCCACCACCACTGAATACGGCTATACCGGCGACGTGATCTGCCCCGCCTGCGATAAAGTGCTTTCGGTTGGCGAAGTGGTAGAAAAGCTCGTTACCCCGCACACTCATAGTTTCAACACCCTGATCGACAGCGGAGAAGCCACCTGCGTTGCCAAAGCGTTTACCGTGATGCAATGCGCCTGCGGAGAAACCGAGCGCACCGAAACGGGCGAACTGAACGCGAATCACCATGCTGGCAGCATCATCCTCGTAGGCGCAAGACAAGCCACCGCCGCACAAGGCGGCTATTCCGGCGATAAGGTTTGCACGGCCTGCGGAAAGACGGTTGAAACCGGCTTCTTTATCGATCCCGCAGATCCCGGTCATACGCACGATTATGCCGAAATCGTTGAAACCGGCGAAGCCACCTGCGTCGCAAGGGCGTACACGATCTATCAGTGCGCCTGCGGCGATACGAAGAAAGTGGAAACCGGAGAAGTAAACGCGGATAACCACGCGGGCGAGATCAAAACCTACGGCGCGCATGCCGCCACCGAAACGCTGGACGGCTACACCGGAGACAAGGTCTGCGCAGCCTGCGGAAACCTGGTGGAAGAAGGAAGCGTGATCCCTCACACCGGCGCCACCGCGCCCGACGCCCCCGTGAATCCCGATGCGCCCGACAACGGCGGCAGTAATACCGATACACGCGTGTCGTTCTTCCGGTGGCTGATCGACTTCTTCAAAAAGATCCTCTCGTTCTTCAAATTCAGCGGCGGCGGGGATTCTCCCTGCTGAGCGTTAAAGCATTTGTCTGAGTATAAACGGCGGGCGTCCGGCTTCTCCGGCAGGGCGCCTGCTTTTCTTTTTACATATTTTGTGAAAATTATACAAAAAAATTTTTCACATTCTACTTGTACTTTTTTTAAGAATGAATTATAATAACATGTTGTATGGTATGCTGCCATAAGAACGTGAACGATAAAAGAAAGGTAAATTACAGAATACGGCTGTAAAGCTTGCGGCGGTCGGTTCTGTAAAAGGGTACTCAAATGGAAGCAAACGCATCCAAGAACGCTTATCGTGAGGAACGAAAAGAAAGACTCGCGAAAAACGCCAAGAAAAAGAACCAGAAAACCCATGATGCAACGTTTTTTGTGACGGTTGTGCTTTGGGTCGTTGGTATTGCGCTTGTGCTTGCCATGACCTGTGGCATTTTATGGGCATACGGCGTTCCGCAGTCGGTGCTGAAGGTTGAAAAGGTCGGAGACCGCAGCTATTCGGTTGCCGATTTCAACTATTATTATATGACCGTGTTCCAGACAAACGCGAATGAATCCTATCAGATGCAGTCCTCCTACGGCATCTCTCTCGGATTCGATTACACCAAGAGCCCCGACGCGCAGACCACCACCGACGAGGACGGCAACACCATTACCTATGCCGAAAAGTTCAGGACCGAAACGATCAAGAAGCTGGAGGAAATGAACTATTATCTCAACCTTGCCAAAGAGGAAGGCGTGGAGCTTTCGGAAGAAACCAAGGAAGAGATTGAAAAAGAGATCGATACCTATGCGGAACAGGCGTCCAACAACGGCTATTCCACCAGCCGGTATATTTCGGTGATGTTCGGCAAGGGTGTTACGCTCAAGAAATTCCGCAGCTATCTGGAAGAACAACATCTGGTTGAGCAGTATCTGAACGATAAATCGGAAAATCTTTCCAAGTCCATCACCAACGAGCAGATCGACGCCGAATATGAGAAATCTCCCACCGAGTATCAGCAGGTGAACGTACGTCTGTTCGGCCTTGAGATCAAATCAGACGACAGCGAGGCAGAAGAAACCGAAACCGAGGCCGCCGAGGTTGAAGAAACCGCCGCTGCAGCAGAAGCTGCCGAGACCGCCGCGGAAGAAACCACAGAAGCCGCCGTTGAGGAAACAGCCGAAGCAGCTGCGGAAGAAACTACAGCAGAAGAAGCCGGAACCGAGGCTGAGGCCGCGACGCAGGCAGAAGAAACGACCGCTGCCGAAGCTGAAGCTGAAGCGTCCGCCGATAAAGCGCCCTCTCCGGAGGAGCTGAAGGTGAGAGAAATGCTCGGCAGAATCACCGACGAACAGAGCTTTGTGGAACTGGCGAAGGAATACTGCAATGAAGAAGACAAAGCCACGTTTGAGGAAGAAACCAGCACGCTTGTAAAGGGTGTTACCAAGAGCGCAGTTTCTTCCAATATCGACGCGGATTTTGCGGAATGGCTTTTCAGCGCCGACAGAAAGTCCGGCGACAAAGACGTGGTCGTCACCGATTCCACAGCATATGTGGTATACGTTGTCGATCCCGCATACAGAAACGAAACCCCGCTCGTAACAGTTCGTCATATCCTGATTTCCTATGACAAGATCGCGGGAGATCTGGGCGAGACAAAAGACGCCGAAGGCCTGAAGATCGAAACCAAAAAGGCGGACGACGGTACCGAGATCACCAACGAAGGCACCGGCTATTCCATTGACGTGGCCATGCAGACCTATGAAAAGGCCGTGAGCGTATTGAACGACTACAACAGCGGTGAGAAGACAGAAGACGCGTTTGCAGCTCTTGCGGAAGCCGAAAGCGCCGATACTGCTTCCATAGGTGAAGACAGTGAATCTGGCGGCGGCGGATTATATGAAAAGATCCAGCAGGGCCAGATGGTGAAGGAATTTGACGAGTGGATCTATGACGCCGATCGTCAGCCCGGCGAGGTCGGTCTGGTGAAAACTACCTACGGCTGGCACATTATCTACTTCGTTTCCCGCGAGGACGAGCCTTCCTACAAATCCTCCATTCGCACCGCGCTTGTAAATAAACAGACCGAAGAAGACAGCAATAAAGCTTCTGAGGCCTGCAAAGGAAGCGCCGTCGGCAATAAGAAGCTCGAGGATTTCGCAGTGAAAGAAGCCGTAAAGCAGATCAATAAACTTTATGTTTCTTCATCTGAAGACAAATCCTGATCGGCAAAGGGAATTGACCGAACGGTAAACAAACAGAGCAAAGACACACGTCAGAACCGGGAACGGCGGCGACGTGTGTTCTTTATTTTGACGTCGAACTTCCCGGTTTCTTATCAAACATAAATGATATTTCAACTTCGGATTGTTTCATCGGAACCGGCAATGGCGAATAGGAAAGTGTTTGCCTCGATCCATCGCAGCCGCTTTCTTGCGGTTTTTTCGCTGTAAACGGATATTTTTATCATTCTCTATTGCAAAGCAGAGAATAAAATGATATAATAATCAAATAAATATGGGTTTTTATTGTTTCTGCCTGCTGTTTGAATCTGAACGGCGGACGGATCATCGCAAGGGGACATTGCATGGAAGGTATGACTTTTTACGACGGGAATCACGTACTCCGGGATCTCGCAGATAAGTTTAAGCAAAATACAAAAATCAAAAAATCAGACTTTGACCGTTTTCCTGTTAAAAAGGGATTGCGAAATGCCGACGGAACCGGCGTCATGGCCGGGCTTACCACGATCTGTAACGTGGAAGGCTATTATATCGACGACGGAGAGCGGATCCCGAAAGACGGGCATCTGATTTTCCGCGGCGTTGATTTCCTGGATTTCGTCAACGGATGCAGAGCGGAAGACCGGTTCGGTTATGAGGAGCTGGCGTTTTTGCTTCTGTTCGGCAGTCTTCCCACACGCGAAGAGTATCGTATGTTCAGCGATCTTCTGGCGGAAAACCGGCAGCTCCCGGATGATTTCGTGGAAGACGTGATCATGCGGGCGCCTTCGCCCAATATCATGAATAAGATGGGCAGCTCCATCAACGCGCTTTATGCATACGACGAAAATCCCGACGATCTGTCGCCGGAGAACGTTCTGCGTCAAGGCATTCAGCTGATCTCACAGCTCCCGGCGATCATGTCTTATGCCTATCAGGTGAAGCGCCGCTTTTTCTACAAAAAAAGCATGTATATCCATCAGATAAAGCCGGAACAGAAAACAGCCGAAATCATTTTGCATTCCATCCGTTCCGATAAAAAATTCACGGATGAAGAAGCAAAGCTTCTCGATCTTTGTCTGATGATTCATTCCGACCACGGCGGAGGCAACAATTCCACCTTTACCACCCGTTGCGTGACTTCCACCGGTACGGATACGTATTCCGCCATTGCGGCGTCTGTCGGCGCGCTTAAGGGCTTCCGGCACGGCGGCGCAAACATCAAGGTGGTGGAAATGATCGAGGATATTTGCGCGCACGTACCGGACATTACGGATGAAGACGCTGTTCGGGATTACTTGCGGAAGATCGTCCGTAAGGAAGCCGGCGACGGTTCCGGCCTGATCTACGGTATGGGGCACGCCGTATATACGCTTTCGGATCCGCGTGCGATCATTCTGAAGCAGAACGCAAAAACGCTTGCCGAAAAAAAAGGACTCAGCGAGGAATGGGCGTTGCTGAACATGATCGAACGCAATGCGCCGGACGTATTCAGAGAAGAAAAAGGGATCAATAAGCAGATCTGCGCCAATGTCGATCTGTATTCCGGTCTGGTTTATAAATCGCTGGATATCCCGAGAGACCTGTTTACGCCGATTTTCGCGACTGCCCGCATCGCCGGATGGTGCGCGCATCGGATGGAAGAGCTCGTGACCGGCGGAAAGATCATGCGTCCCGCTTATAAGAATGTGATGGGCCGACGGGAATATCTTCCGATCGATCAGCGGTGAATGCTTTTGGTTGAATAAGCGATTTGATTTGCCGAACGGCAATATATAAAAGGAGGAAGAATAAACAGACAGGAAATCTGCCGTTTGTTCTCTTGGATAAAAAATGGAAAACGAAAAAAAAGAACGTAAATTAAAGGGTTCTCTCAATAAACTTCAACCGAAAACCGTATTCGTCGTTTTCGGGATCGCGGGCGTTCTGCTGCTCCTGCTCCGGATCTATCAGACTGTTGTTCTGATGGATCCCGCCACCGGTTTCTTTAAAGATAACGGGAATTTCACGATCATGCTGTTTTATGTGTTGAGCATCGGTATCGTCGCCGCGGTGTTCCTTTTGTTTTATCTGGGCCGTCAGGTGCCGGTTTCGTTGCTTCATATCCGCAGGAACGTTCCGCACGCGCTGGCGTGTATGCTTTTTGCCGGGACGCTGATCGTTGACGCGGTGACAAGGTTTTCCGATTATAAGGCCATGTCGCAGGCGTTTGTTTCTGCCGATCCGAAACAGGCGGAAACGAAGCTTCTGCTGGCGTATTTGATTTTTGCCGTTCTCGGCGCCCTTGTGTTTGCGCTTGACGCGGTCGTCTTCTTTACCGGCGCCGCATTCGGCGGCAAGCTGCGGATCCTTCGGCTGATCCCTGTTTTCTGGGCCTTTTTCCTCACGATCCGCTACTTTGCCGTAACCGCAAGCTACATTCACAGCACCCAGTTGTTTTTAACGATCTTTTCCGTGGCGTTTTTCATGCTGTTCCTCTTTGAGTACGCGCGAAAAATCGCCGGGATCGTCCCGGAAGAAAATACCGCGGTATTCTGCGCAACCGGGCTTGTATCCGCGATCCTGCTGCTGACGGTGGGCGTTACGAACCTGATTCTGGTCGTTACCGGGAAAGGCTGCATGCCCCACTGTGAGTTCGTTCCGTATTCCCTGAGCGGGGGCCTGTTCTGTATCACGTCGTTGTTCCTTCTCAAAGGCGCTTCGGCACGGGATGCTTCCGCATCGATCCCGACCGCCCCGCTTTCGGTAGACGAAGCCCCGGTTCGGACGGAGGAGAACTGATGTCCGGAATGACGCTGGATGATGTTTTTTGCGGGTTGCCATACGGGTTTTCCGCATTTTCGCAGGTAGAAGACAGATTGCTCGATTGCCGTGCGAAAGCCCGTCTTCCGCAAAACGCCAAAACCGTGATTTCCGTTTTGTTCCCTTATTATCTCGGGGAAGACTATTATAAAAACGCGAACGTTTCCCGTTATGCGGTCAGCGCCGATTATCATCTGATTACAGGGGAGATCATGACAAGGATCGTTGGTGATCTGCGGAACTTATATCCGGAGAGCAGATTTGAGTTTTTCGTGGATAATTCTCCATTGCCCGAGGTTCGTTGCGCCGTGAACGCCGGATTGGGCGTGTTCGGAAAAAACGCGCTGTTCATCAATCCCGTCTATGGTTCCTGGGTTTTCCTCGGGGAGATCGTTACCGATCGTTTCTTTCAGCCGGCGACGCCCGAAACAACACGGTGTATCGGTTGTGACCGCTGTATGAACGCCTGCCCTGTGGGCGCCGTTACGGATCAGGGGATCGCCAGAGAAAAGTGTCTTTCTTTTCTTTCGCAAAAAAAGGGGGAGCTGCCGCCGGAGGTCGCCGAAAAAATGGTCGCTTACCAGTGTGCCTGGGGCTGCGATATCTGCCAGAAGGTCTGCCCCATGAACGCGCATCCGGCGCTGACGCCCATTGAAGCGTTTTTCGAAACCGCGCGTCCGTTCGTACAGCCCGGCGACTCCGTGGAAGGAAGAGCCTTCGCATGGCGCGGGCAGAAGGTGATCGAGCGGAATCTGGCGGCATTGAAAATAGATTGAATTTTGATTTCACAATATAAATATGTATTTCGGAGGTTCTGATGAAACTGATCATTGCAATCGTGAATAAGGATGATTCTTCCGACGTAGCCCAGCGGTTGTCGAAATCCGGCTTTATGAGCACGCGTCTTTCCACCACAGGCGGGTTCCTTCGTGCCGGCAACGTTACGCTGCTGATCGGCACCGACGATGAAAAGGTGGATGAGGTGATCGGAATCCTGGGCGAATGCTGTTCCAAACGGACGGAGATCATCAATACTGCCACAGGGAATTACGCAGAGCAGTTCTTTACCACCCTGCCGGTGGAGGTGACCGTCGGCGGCGCAACGGTTTTCGTCGTGGACGTGGAACGATTCGTTAAGATGTGAACAGCCATGCTTTTTGATCAACCGGGAATCCCGGAGGAAACGGTCGTCGCTGTGCGGAAATCGGCAAAAACCGGGCGTTTGCCGCAAAGCGTATTGCTGACCGGAGGAGAAGATAAGCTGCGGCTTCTCTGCGGAAAAGAGCTGGCAGCCGCCGTTTTGTGCGACAGTCCTGTTGAGGGCTGTCCCTGCGGAAAGTGTAAAAGCTGCAAAAAGGTAAAAGCCGGCAGCCATCCCGACCTTGTTGCCGTCATGCCCGCCGAGGGCAGAAAAACGGTTTCAAAAGAGATCATTTCCGAGCAGGTCGTTGAGAAACTATACGTCGCGCCGAATGAATCCGAAAACAAAGTGTTTCTTTTCCCGGATGCGCAGGATCTCTCTCCCATTATACAAAACGCGCTGCTGAAATCCCTTGAGGAACCGCCGCCTTTTGTTATGTTTGTGTTTTTGTGCAACCGGCGGGAATCCATGCTCGAAACGGTGATCTCCCGCTGTACGGAGTTCTCCTTGGGCGATTTGCAGGCGGAATCCAAAAAGAAAGAAGCAATGCTTGCTTTGCAGACCGCAGCGGATCTTGCGCGCGCGTTGTGCGGCGGAACGGAGTTTGACCTGATGCTTGCCGCCGCCCCGATGCAGAAAAACCGATCTCTGATGAAAAAAACAGCAGAGTGTTTTGCCCTGATTGTGCGGGACGCGATGGCGGCAAACAGCGACGCCGCGTTTCTTTCTCAGCATGAGAGGGAAGCGTTGCTTCTTAACAGCCGCTGTTCTGTGACGGCATTGCTGAAAATGAAAGACGCGATGGAGGAGATCCGTTCCTATGCGGATAATAACGCAAACGAGAATCTGCTTCTGAGCAAATTCACTTCGTCTTTGTTCAATGCGATGCAGGCGGAGGAACAAAGAACGTAAGGTTTCCCGGGTGTTTGGAATCAATTCAGAATGTATTAGTAAAAAAGGAAATAAATCAATATGGCAGAAGTTATCGGCGTAAAGTTTAAGGATACCGGAAAGGTTTATTATTTTGACCCTGCCGGAAGAAAAGTGAATAAAGGGCAGAAGGTGATCGTTGAGACCGTCAAAGGAGTGGAATGCGGCGTTTGCGCTATGGAAAACCGCACCGTGCCGGACGGAAGCATCGTAAAACCTCTGAAACGGATCCTTCGCACCGCGAATGAACGTGACCTGAAAACGCTTGAACAGAATAAAGAAAAGGAAGCGCGGGCATACAGGATCTGCGAAGAAAAGATCCAGCAGTTCAAGCTGGATATGCATCTTGTGAGCGTGGAGTACGCGTTCGACGGTTCCAAGATTCTCTTTTTCTACACGGCGCCGGAACGTGTGGATTTCCGCGAATTGGTCAAATGCCTGGCGTCCGTATTCAAGATCCGCATCGAACTGCGTCAGATCGGTGTGCGGGACGAGGCAAAAATGATCGGCGGTTTGGGCGTTTGCGGCCGTCCTTTCTGCTGCAAAGAGTTCCTGCACGATTTTCAACCTGTTTCCATCAAAATGGCAAAGGAACAGGGGCTGTCTCTGAACACTGTAAAGATCAGCGGCACCTGCGGCAGGTTGATGTGCTGCCTCAAATATGAGCAGGAAAGCTACGAGCATCTTCTGCGGCATACGCCCAAGGTCGGCGCGCTGGTCGATACAAAAGAGGGCAGAGGTACCGTTGTTGAGAACAACCTTCTCACCGGTATGCTCAAGATTCGGCTCGACCGTTCGCCGGAAGCGTCTCCCACCGTGGTGCACAGGAAAGACGTTCGTCTGCTCCGGGATGCGCAGATTAAGGTGAAAAAAGAGGAAATGGAAGCGCTGAAGGACGTGGAAGACAAATAATTCAAGCGTAGATTCTATAATCTGCCGACGTATTGCTGTACGGTTTTCCGAATTTTTTTGAAAAACAGAGAAAAATAGCCGTCTTCCTATTGAATTTTTAAAATTATATGTTAAAATGAGATTAACCCATAATGAAGGAGGTTTGTAACATGGCATATACGATTACCGATGAATGCATCTCCTGCGGCGCTTGTGCAGGCGAATGCCCCGTAGAGGCGATTTCCGAAGGCGAAGACAAGTATGTAATCGATGCGGATACCTGCGTGGAATGCGGCGCTTGCGCGTCTGTTTGCCCCGTTGGCGCTCCTGTCGGTGAATAATTGGCGATTACAATCAGGAAAATATCCGGCGGCAATGAAATTGCTTCCGGTATTTTTTTGTTTTTTCTGAATAAAATTCGGTGTTTTGTTCAGATTATTCTTGCATTTTTCACAATTATCCTGTATAATCAATATGAAATTAATTCAGGAGGAGTTTTTATTATGTTTGATTTCTTGAATCAGAACAAAGAGGAAGGCAACGAGGACGTTAGTTTTATTGAAATGATCGTTGAGATATTTAAGGCGATATTTGAATTCTTTCAGGATCTGTTTTCGTGATTGACGGCGCTGTTGCTTTTTCAGGAAGCGGAGATCATCAATAGCATCAAAAGGCGATCGGGCTCGGTCGTCTTTTCTTATTTGATAGGAAACTTCTCGGTTTTCTATCTGATATAAGATTGTAACGCCCGCCGATTTGCCTTTCGGGGCAGGCGTGTGCGAATACGAAAGCGCTCTGTGCAGCGGCGCAGCCGCTTCCTTGCTGTAAAATTTTTGTTTTAAACTATTTAAAACAGCTTGCATTTTTTTGAAAGTCTGTTATAATATGAATTGATTAACTCTGTTAATTAATTGACACGGAAAATGATAACAAGAAAGGCGGGTGTCTATGCTGCAATTTCAATATTCCGATGGGAATCTGAAACTTGTCAGGAATCATAAAACTCTTTTTCAGTTTGAGCCGCGTCAGCAGTTGATCGGCGTCGGCAGAGGCAAAAACGAATACAGGATGGAGCGCGGCAGCTTCAAAATCACAGAAGAGGCCGGTCCCATCAAGGATCTTCCCATTACCTCGATCGGAGGCGATGAAAAGGTCGCAGTGCTGCGTCTGAGTGAAGGAAGCGTTACGCTCACGCTGGAAAATTCCAATCGTCTGCGGGTGGATTTCGAGCTGCCGCAGCGGTATAACCGTCTGTATCTCACAGTTCCTGCGCTGCTGAACGAGCATGTGTACGGCTGTGGAGAGAATTTCTCGGAGTTTGATCTGCGCGGGAAACTGGTGAACGTCTGGGTGGCGGAGCATATCAACGCGCAGCAGATCGGCAAGAAGCTGATAAAGCAGATCGTCGGTATCAAAAATACGCAGAAAAAACAGGATTTCTCCAATTACGAAACCTATTACGCACAGCCGACCTACCTCAGCTCACGGAAGTATTATTTCCATTCCGCGACGACGGCGCGCAGCGAGTTTGATTTCACGCAACCGGATCGCTTTGAGATCAAAACCGATGAGATCGCTTCCTGCTGCTTCGGCTTCGGCGACACGTTTGAGGAAGTGCTGGGCGATCTGTCGGATCTGCTCGGCCGGCAGCCGGAGCTTCCCGATTGGGTATACGACGGCGAGATCCTCGGTATTCAGGGCGGCACAGACGTGATGATGGGTAAGGTCGAAACAGCGCTCTCATATAACATGGACGTAGCGGGCGTCTGGATCCAGGACTGGGAGGGCAGGCGAGTGACTGCCGCCGGCAAACAGCTTTACTGGAACTGGGAGTGGGATCAGAACCTCTATCCGGGGCTTGACAGCGCGATCAAAGAACTGAACGCCAAAGGCATCAAGGTGCTGGGCTACTGTAATCCGTTCCTTGCTGTGGAAAAACCGCTCTATAAAGAAGCTTCGGCGCTGGGCTACTGTGTGAAAAACCGTGATGGCGCGGATTACTACGTTACCATCACCACGTTCCCGGCGGCAATGGTCGACCTTACAAATCCCGACGCGTGGGAGTGGCTCAAGGGCAAGATCAAAACCAATATGATCGAATTCGGGCTTTCGGGCTGGATGGCGGATTTCGGGGAGTATCTGCCCACCGATGCGGTGCTGTTCAGCGGCGAGGACGCTGAGCTTGTACACAATACCTGGCCTGCCCGTTGGGCAAAGCTGAACAGGGAAGCGTTGGAAGAAACCGGCAACGTGGGCAAAATCATGTTTTTTACCCGCGCGGGCTATTCCGAAACACCGAAGTATTCCACAATGATGTGGAACGGCGATAACCATGTGGACTATTCCATCGATTTCGGTCTGCCGTCCGTCATTCCCGCCATGCTCTCCCTTACAGTCTGCGGGTTCGGTCTTTCTCATTCGGATATCGGCGGCTATACCAGCTTTTTGAACCTGAAACGCAGCGAGGAGTTGTATATGCGTTGGTGTGAAATGAACGCTTTTACGCCCGTTTTGCGCGGCCACGAAGGTCTGAATCCCGATCTGAACGCGCAGCTGGACGCCAGCGATACCGTTCTTCGGCACGGCGCCGCCATGAGCCGCCTGCATAAAGCTTTGAAGCCTTATCTGAAAGCCGCGGTAAAGAAAAACCAAAAAGAAGGGTTCGGCGTGGTACGTCCGCTGTTTTTCCATTACGACGAGCCCCGCGCCTATACCGAGGCCTATGAGTTCCTTCTGGGGCGCGATCTGCTTGTGGCTCCGGTATTACGGCCGGATACCGATCTTCGGGAGGTCTATCTGCCCGAGGATATGTGGATCCATCTGCCCAGCGGCAGGGAATATCACGGCGGCGTGCATCCCATTTACGCGCCCGTCGGATCTCCGCCCGTATTCGCCCGGAAAGACGGCGATCAAAGCCTGCTTCAGCTTGTGGATCATCCCGATTTCCACGTGCTGCGCGATGTTTAACGATCAATCATAAAGTTGAAGATAAAAAAAGAAATAAGGAGTTTAGTAAAATGAAGTATTTTCTCGACAGCGCAAAAATCAATGAGATCCGCGAAGCCTACGACACCTTCGGTATCGACGGTGTGACCACCAATCCCAATCACATCATGAACAGCGGCAAGCCGTTTTTTACCGTGATCGGCGAGCTTGCGGAGTTTGTGAAGGAAAAAGACATCCTCGGCTGGGAAAAATTCCCCATTTCCGTAGAAATCAATCCACATCTGGACGACGCGGACGAAATGGTTGCCATGGGCGCGAAGATCGCGGCCATGTGCCCGAATTTTGTTATTAAAATCCCCTGCACGGAGGCTGGGATCGCCGCCGCGAGACGGCTGGAACAGCATGGCGTCCGCACGAACCTGACCCTTGTGTTCTCCGGTTCTCAGGCGCTGATCGCCGCGAAAAACCATTCGCTGTTCGTATCTCCCTTCCTCGGTTGGAAAGAAAACAGCGGCGAGGATCCCAAGCAGTATATCGCAGATATCGTCACGATGTATAAAAACTTCGGTTTCTATGGGAAAACCGAGATCATCTGCGCCGCGGTACGCACCGGTAAGCAGTTTGTGGATTGCGCGGTTGCGGGCGCCGATATCGTGACCGCCGGTTTACAGGTGTTCAAGGATAGCTTCTATCATCCCTTCACCGATTACGGCCTTGCAAAATTCCAGGCAGCGTGGGACAAAACCATTACGGAGTGAGGCTGAGAACAATGAATATCGGATTTATCGGGCTCGGTATTATGGGCGAGTCCATGTGCGAAAACATCATCAATAAACACAACGGAAACGTTTACGTGTTTGATCTGAACGCCGCACAGGTGGCAAAGCTGGCCGACCGCGGCGGTATTCCCTGTAACAGCAACGCCGAACTTGCCGGAAAATCGGATCTGATTATTTCCATGGTGCCCCGTTCAGAGCATCTGCAAGCCGTTTGTCAGGAGATTCTTCCCTCTCTTTCAGCAGGAAAAATCTGGATCGACATGAGCACGGTCGATCCGGACGCCAGCGTTGCGGTGTCGAAAACGGTGAAAGCGAAAGGCTGTCAGTTCGCCGACGCGCCGGTGGTAAAATCCAAGCCTGCGGCGATCAACGGCACGCTCGGTATTTACGTAGGCTGCGACGAGACGCTGTTCCCTCAGATCGAACCGATCCTTTCCTACATGGGCTGCAACGTGATCCGTATGGGCGGGAACGGCAGCGGTCTTGTAATGAAGATCTGTCACAATACGCTTGTAGCGCAGATTCAGAACGGTGTGAACGAGACCCTGAATCTTGCCGCGCACTTCGGTGTGGATCCCGAAACCTTTGCAACAGCGATTTCCTATGGCGGCGGGCAGAATTTCTATCTCGACGGTCAGTGGAAGAATCTGCGGGACGAAAACTGGACCACCGCGTTTTCCCTTGAAAACATGCACAAGGATCTCGGCATCTGCCAGCGTCTCAGCAAAGAAGCGGACGTGCCTATGCCCGGTATGGAGAACGCAAAGTCTGTTTATGACCGCGGTATGGCGGCGGGAATCGGCAAAGAGGATTTCCGCGCGACCTATAAAGTAGTAAGGGGCGACTGTGATGCTTGAACGCTTGAACCGCCTGAACGACGTGCCGGTATATTCCGTTTTTGATCCGGAATTCAAAACCTTTGGCAACGTGGTTGCCGGCTATGATTTTTCTCCGCTGATCGCGTTTATGGAGAATAACACAAGCATTCCCGAGAACGGAAACGTATACGTGGCGAGCGTACCGGAAATGGAAGCAGCCGATCCGTTGTTTTCTCAGCTTCAGAACGGTATATACGGCGGTATGCCGATCCAGATCGGCTACTGCAACGGCAGAAATACCACCTATAACGGTTTTGAATATCACAAAGGCAGCGAGCTCAACGTGGCTGTCACCGATTTTTGTCTGGTGCTCGGTCACACATGGCAGATCGAGAACAATACCTTTACAGTGGGCAATGAAACCGTCTTTTTTGTTCCGGAAGGGACTGCGCTCGAAATGTTCCAGACAACGCTGCATCTTTCTCCCTGCAGGGTTACCGACAGAGGGTTTAAAGATATTGTTGTCCTGCCCCGCGGCACCAATACGCCGTTTAACGAAAAGCCTGTTCCGCGCTGCGCCGAAGACGCGCTTCTTTTACAAAAGAACAAATGGGTTCTCGCGCATCCCGAGCGGGAACCGCTGATCCGTCAGGGCGCCGTTCCCGGTCTCCTCGGAGAGAACAAGGCGATCCGCTATTGATTATTGGAGGTGAATTCCCATGTTTCATTCCATTTACATCCCCATCGGCGTGCCGACCTTCGACCAGAAGGCTGCCGCCGGGATGTTTGATTCCTCTGCTGCGGCGTTGAAAGCGATAGACGAAGATATTCTTTGTCCGGATGGCGTTTTGCTCAGTGTGGCCGCGGTGGAAAACCATATCAAAGGGCAATCGGCCGACCTTGCCGTCGTGCAGAACGTTACCTTTGCAAACGGTGCGTATATGGCGGCGGTTCTTCGACTGCTTGATTGTCCCGTCCTGCTCTGGACGCCGGTAGAACCCGTCCCCGATACGGGGCGGCTGAAACTCAACGCCCTCACCGGCGCCTTTTCCGCGGGAAATATGCTGACTGCCATGGGCAGGCCGTTTTCCTATGTGTACGGCGCTCCGGAGCAGACAGAAACAGACAGTGCGCTGAAAGCTGTTTTTGACGCTGCGCGGGTAAAAAAGGCTATGCGTGCCCTGAATCTGCTGCAGGTCGGTCACACGCCGCAGGGGTTCGGTTTCGGCAGAGCGCTGGACGGCGAGATCCAGAAAGCGTTCGGCGTCAACCTGCTGTCTATCGAGGCGCGGGAGCTGATCGACCGGGCGAAAAGCTATTCGGCCGCGGATATTGAGCCTTATCTTAAGGACGCGAAAGGGCGTATCTGCGGTCTGGATAAGATCGACGGCAAAAACGTTGCCGACTTTGCGCGGCTGTATAAGGCTTATGCCGAATATGTAAAAGAGAACAATATCGGTGCACTTGCCTCCCGTTGTTGGTCTGATTTCTTCACAGCTTTCGGGACCCCTGTCTGCGCAGTGCTTGCGATTTTAGACGATCTCGGTGTTCCCTCTGCCTGTGAAGCGGACACTTACGGTGCGCTTTCCATGTATATCGCGCAGTATATTACCGGCAAGCCCTCTTTCTTCGGCGACCCGGTGGCGCTGAATGAAAAGGATAATACGGTTACCTTCTGGCACTGCGGAACGGCTCCCTGTTCTCTTGCGCGGGAGGATACCGGCGCGGTGGCCGGCGTGCACTGTAACCGTCGGATCGGTCCTACGTTGGAATTCGGCTGCAAACCGGCCGAAAAAGCGACGATCCTCCGGATCGGGAAAGACGGCGAAGGAAAATTCCGTATTCTGACCGCTTCAGCGGAAATTCTGGACCGCCCGCAGCAATACGCAGGGACGTCCATGGTGACGAAGCTGAATTTCAACGCCCGTCGGTTTGTGGAAGAGGCTGTGGCCTTTGGTTGGGAACCGCATTACGCGGTGGCGATGGACGATGTCTCCGACGCTGTGGAGCACTTGGGAAGAATGCTCGGCATTAAGGTGTGGCGTTTCTGATGACGGATAATATCCTCTTTTTACTGGTCGTTTTTCTTTCAAATATCGTTCAGTGCATTACCGGATTCGCGGGGACAGTGCTCGCCATGCCGTTTTCCGTTCTGCTTGTCGGCATGGATGTTGCAAAGCCCATCCTCAATTTGTTGGGGTTGGCGGCTTCCTTCTATATCGTTATAAAATTTCGCCGCGACGTCAACAAAAAAGAACTGCTCCGCATTGTCTGCTGGAGTATGCCGGGCATGATCGGAGGTTTTTTCCTGCGCTCGTTGCTTTCTTCCGCAGGTACGGTTCTGCTCAAGCTTCTTGGCGGCATTGTGATCCTTTTCGCCGTTTATAATTTTGCGATCTTTCTGTCGAAAAAGGAATTCAAGTCGATGCCGTCCGCGGTCGGAGCGGGTTTGCTGGTGCTGGGGGGAACCGTACACGGCGTTTTCGTGTGCGGCGGGCCGCTGCTCGTCAGCTACGCTTCCGTGAAGCTCAAAGGAACAAATGAATTCCGCGCCACGCTTTCTTCGGTCTGGATCATACTTAACGGCGTGATGTTCTGCACGGATCTTTATAACGGCTTTTTTTTCGAGCAAAACGTACTGCTGCTTTCCGGCATATCGCTTGCCGTCCTCGCAGGCGCGCTTGTGCTCGGTAATATCATCGCGAAACGGCTGAACAAAAGCGCTTTCCTGGTATTGACTTACATTTTGATGCTCATCAGCGGTATCTCACTATTTTTGAAATAGAATTCGGGTTGATGATTATGAATCATGATTTGCAATCCACAACGCTCCATTCAATGAAAGCGGATAACCAACGGCTTCTCTTACGGCTGCTCCATGAAAAAGGGACCCTCAGCCGTAAGGAGCTTTCCGTCCGCAGCGGCCTTACGCCCGCTGCCGTCAGCAAGCTGACCGCTTCTCTGATTGCCGACGGATACGTGAAAGAATGCGGGGTTTCCGAATCGCATATCGGCGCAGGAAGAAAAGAAGTCCGGCTGCAGACGACGTTGGAAGATATTTTGCTCCTGGGCGTCTATGTGGAACTGAACGCCGTTACTTTTTCCGTTTCAACCATGGAAGGAAAGGCAATCGATCAGGTGCAGCGCTCTTTTTCCGGCGAATATGACGCGGTTGTTTCTCAGACGATGGAATTTCTTGAGGAACGTCGGGACCTGCGGCCGAAGATCCGGCATATCGGCGTGTGTGTGCTTGGCGACGGTAATGAAAATTGCATTGGTCCAATGGGGGCTGCGGCGCTGCAGTCGGCTTTTGAATCCCGTTTCGGATTGCCGACTGCCGTAGAGAACAACGTCAAAGCCTTTGTGCTTGCCGAGCGTTGTTTCGGGCATAAGCTTTTATCGAACCGGACCCTTTTCTTCAAGTGGGGCCCCGGTGTCGGCAGCGCCCTTTATGCGGGCGGCAGCGTTGTTTCAGGCGACGCAGGCAACGTGGCGGAAATCGGTCACTATATCGTGGATCCGGGCGGAAAAAAATGCCGCTGCGGTCGATATGGCTGTCTTGAAACTGTTTGCGCTCAAAGCGTATTGCTGGAGGAATCACACGAAAAAACGCTGGAAAAGCTGTTGGAAAGTGACGCGCCGGAGACAAAAAACCTTCTGGATCAGAAAATCAATACGGTATCCATTGCGCTTACCAATACGTCCACCATTTTCAGCACAAAGCATATCGTTTTGTTCGGTTCCATGTTCCGCTATCCTGCGATCGTGGAAAAACTGAAAAAACAGATGCTTCGATATAACCAAAACTTAGCGGAGGAAAAAATCGTTTTATCCGGATTGAATGACAGGATCGGCGTTGTCAGTCCGGCGGCCGTCTGCGCGGAACGGTTCTTTTTCTCCCTGCAGGAGGAGTAAGAATGAATACAAATGAAAAAACCTACGGTATCCGGTTTTCGGAGAAAATAGGATACGCGCTGGGGGACGCTGCCGGATTGTTCACGTTCGGTCTCGTGGGGTCCTTTTTGCAGAAGTTCTATACAAACGTCATGTATATCGACCCAGCAAAAATTACAATCCTTTTTGTCGCGGCGCGGATCTGGGACGCAGTCAACGACCCCATCTGGGGCGGGATCATCGACCGCAGAAAGGCCGGTAAAAACGGAAAATACCGTCCGTATCTACGCTGGGCGTCCATCCCGCTGGCGGTATTTGCCATCCTGATGTTCCTGAAAATCCCCGGACTCAGCGAGAATCAATATCTGCTCTGGGCATACGTGACCTATATCGGCTACGGCATGATGTATACGGCGGTGAACATTCCCTACGGATCGCAGGCTTCGGTGATCACCACCGACGCAAACGAACGGTCTTCGCTTTCCATGTTCCGATCCATCGGTGCGGGGCTCGGCGGTACGCCCGCGCAGATTTTGCTTCCCATGTTCGTCTACACCACCGCGAAGGACGCCAACGGCGCGGCGCTGCTGGATGAAACCGGGAAGGCGATCCAAAATTTGGACGGACAAAAGCTCTTTATCGGTACCGTGGTTCTTGCCGTGCTCAGTATTGTCGTTTATCAGATCTGCTTCAAAATGACGAAAGAGCGCGTGCAGGCCGCGCCGCTGCAGACCAACGATCATCCGTTAAAATCCGTAACGGTTCTGCTTCGCAACGTTCCCTTCCTCATCCTGTGCTTTGCCAGTATGCTGCTGATCGCGGCGCAGCAATTTACGCAGGCGATGTATAACTACCTGTTTGAGGATTATTTCCATAAACCCGGTATGTACGGACTGTTTACGGTTTTTACCTATCTGCCCATGGCGCTGCTGCTTCCCGTTTTGCAGCCGCTGGTGCGTAAATTCGGCAAAAAAGAGATCTGTGCCGCCGGTATGGCGCTTTCCGCTCTGGCGTATCTGCTGCTCTGGCTGTCGCACACAAAATCAGTATGGGTTTTCCTTGCGTTCTGCTTTATGGCGGGGCTTGGTATGACCTTCTTCGTTCTGGAGATCTGGGCGATGGTTACAGACGTAATCGATTATCAGGCGCTGCTTTCCGGCAAGCGGGAAGAAGGCACGTCTTATGCGTTTTTCTCCTTTACCCGGAAGCTCGGTCAGGCGCTGGCAGGGGCGCTCGGAACACAGATGCTTGTCTGGATCTCCTATGACGCCAAAAACGTGACCGCCGAGGCGGTGCAGAAAATGTATAACGTATCCACCGTTCTGCCCGGCGTGATGTGTTTGTTGATGGCGCTTTCTCTCGGGTTATGCTATTCTCTCAGCAAAAAACGTCTCGCAGAATTGTTCCCTGCGAATAAAACCGAAACAGCAGACGAATAAAGACGTCATTCTGTTTGACTGCATTCCTTTTTTCACTGTAAATAAAATGATCGGCGTTTCCGTCAGTTCGCGGGAGCGCCGATCGTTTTTATGCAATTACAGTGATTTGCCGTCCGTCAAATATTTCATGCGCGTTTCGGGCGTAGTCAGCCGGTATCAGATCCCGTGCGCGTGATAGGCTGGCCGGCGCCCTGAATCCAAGTTCATACATCCAAACGCCGTCATAACCGGTCGACAGGAGATTCCGATAAAGCGAAGGCCAGTCGATCTTTCCCTCACCAGGCAGCCAGTGTTTTTCGTCGATAAAATCGTAGTCAGAAATATGGGTGGTGACGATCTTTTTGCCGACGTTCCGGATGAAATCGGAGATTGGTTCCGACAGCAGGTGATTCGTGTCGAAACAGGCGCGCAGCCGGTCGTCGGAAGAAAGGAGGCGCAGAATCTCAGCGCTGTTTTTTCCGAGACAGGTGCGGGGCAGATTTTCAACGGCTATAACGCCGCCGCATTCGGTTGCTGTCTGCGCGAGCGTCGACAAGCTGTCGCACGCAGTCTTCATCCGATCTTCCCGTTCAGCGTCTGTAATGGGTTCGCCGCTGGGATGGAGTACGTATTTTTTTATACCGATCTCCGCCGCTTTTTTGATGAGTTCGCTATCGTATTTGACCGAGCATTTCCGGATCTCCGGATCAAGGGAAGAGACGTCGATGATTTCAAACGGCATGAACGGCAGATGAAAAGACCAAAGCTCAATTCCGTGGAAAATGGATAATTGTCTGATAGCCCGGAAATCAATTTCATCGTAATGTCCCTGGGCAGGGGATATTTCAACGGCGGCGATCCCGACGGCGGAACAATCAGCAAAGAGTCTGTCGTCGATTTTCTTTGAACAGGTTGAAAGTCCGATATTCAGCATATTGATATTGTGCCCGTGAAAAATGGATTCATTTTTGCGGACAGTCTCCTTTTATTATATGAATGATTTTACAACACACGTTGTTGTTCGTCAAGCGCTCCTCAAAAAGAAATCTCTATTCCGATAAAAAAATAAAAAAGTACAAATTTAAAATTTCAATGATAAAAACACAAAAAAAGCTTGCTTTTTTCAACAGAAAGGTGTAAGATGCAGTTAAACCGATGAGGAAGCGTAAGTAAGTTTTGATTTCGTTCCTTCAGAGAGCTGCCGGATGGTGCAAGGCAGCGGAAAGAGCAAAACCGAATGGGCTTCTGAGGGCAAGCGGAAAGGGCGACCGAGTATGCGCGCCGGAGCAGGCACTCCGTCAACAAAGTCGGCATATGATCGTATGCGCAGAGTGGGCGCGGTAACGCGTCAAGCCGGGTGGCACCACAGGAAAATGGTTTTCCTGTCCCAGCAGAATCAAGCTTGGGGCAGGATTTTTTCTTTGTCCCGAAATAAAGAAAAAGGAGCGAAAACGATGTCAGAACAGAAAATCCCTTACAAAATCTATCTTGAAGAGAATGAAATGCCGAAGGCATGGTACAATGTCCGCGCGGATATGAAAAACAAGCCCGCGCCGCTGCTTAATCCCGGAACGCATCAGCCGATGACCGCCGGGGAGCTGGAAGCCGTTTTTTGCAGCGACCTTGTGGCGCAGGAATTGGATAACGAGAACGCGTATATCGAGATCCCGCAGGAGATCCGTGATTTTTATAAAATGTACCGTCCGTCTCCGCTGGTCCGCGCCTATTGTCTGGAGAAAAAGCTGGATACCCCTGCAAAGATTTATTATAAATTTGAGGGTAACAACACCAGCGGCAGCCATAAGCTGAATTCCGCCATAGCGCAGGCCTACTACGCGAAAAAGCAGGGACTTAAAGGCGTTACCACCGAAACCGGCGCAGGTCAGTGGGGAACAGCCCTTTCGATGGCTTGTTCTTACTTTGATCTTGATTGCAAGGTGTTTATGGTAAAAGTCAGTTATGAGCAGAAGCCGTTCCGCCGCGAAGTCATGCGGACCTACGGCGCAAGCGTCACGCCTTCGCCCTCAGAAACCACGGAAGTGGGTAAAAAGATCCTCGAAGCGCATCCCGGCACCGGCGGCAGTCTCGGTTGCGCCATCAGTGAGGCTGTGGAGGTCGCGGTGAAGAATCCCGGCTACCGCTACGTGCTTGGCAGCGTCCTCAATCAGGTGCTGCTCCATCAGTCCGTGATCGGACTTGAAACGAAAGCAGCGCTTGATAAATACAATATCAAGCCCGATATGATCATCGGCTGCGCCGGCGGCGGCTCCAATCTCGGCGGTTTGATTTCTCCGTTCATGGGAGAAAAGCTGCGCGGTGAAGCGGATTACCGCATTATCGCCGTTGAGCCTTCTTCCTGTCCAAGCTTTACCCGCGGCGTATACGCCTACGATTTCTGCGATACCGGTATGGTATGTCCTTTGGCGAAAATGTATACGCTGGGCAGCGACTTTATTCCCGCGCCCAACCATGCGGGCGGACTTCGTTATCACGGTATGAGCCCCGTGCTTTCGCAGTTGTATGACGACGGCTTGATGGAGGCTGTGAGCGTACCCCAGACGGCGGTGTTTGAGGCAGCGGAGCAGTTTGCCCGTGTGGAAGGCATTCTGCCCGCTCCCGAAAGCTCCCATGCCATCCGCGTTGCCATTGATGAAGCAATGAAATGCAAAGAAACCGGCGAGGAGAAAACCATCGTCTTCGGTCTTACCGGCACCGGCTACTTCGATATGGTCGCCTATGAAAAATTCCACGACGGCAAGATGGATGATTATATTCCCACCGACGAAGAGTTGGCGGCTTACCGCGCAAAACTCCCGGTAATCGATTGATAAAAAAAGCATAAGAAAAACAGAGAGCGTTTCATGCATTCGGCACGATTCGCTCTCTGCTTTTTTATGTTTCACTTATTGCTCTGACGGATACTCCGATTTGCCTGTGATTTTCCGTTTGATGATTTTACCCATGCGTTTCAGTGCGTAGGGGCCTACAAGGCTCATCATTTCCTCCGCTTTGTGCATTTCACTGCAGGCGGGCAGGTCTCTTGTGAGATGGATTGCATCAAACTCGCAGCGTGTGGTGCAGAGACCGCAGCCGATGCACTTGTTGAAGTCCACAACGGTCGCGCCGCATTTTAAGCATCTGGAGGCTTCTGTTTTGATCTGTTCTTCCGTCAGCGGGAGACGCAGATCGCTGAAGGTTTCTCTGGCTTCTCCGGGCATGAGCCCCGGCGCCTGCCGCGGTGCGTTGTCATAGGATTCAATTCTGACGTCATCTTTGTTCAGCTCTGTAAATCTCCGAAGATCTCTGGCAATCGTCAGCGACTGTCCCGGATGAACAAAGCGGTTCAGCGATACCATACCTTCTCTGCCGTCGGCAATGGCGTCGATGGCAAACCGCGCGCCGTGGAAGATGTCGCCGCCCACAAAAACGTCGGGTTCGGCGGTCTGCAGGGTCACAGGATCCGCTTCCGCCGTACCGTTCGGGCGAACGACCACCTTGCTGCCTTTCAGAAGATCGCCCCATTCCGCACTCTGACCTATGGCCAGCAGCACGTTTGAGCAGGGGATCGTGACGGTCTCATCTTCGTTATATATAGGGGCGAATCTGTGATTTTCATCAAACACGCGTACGCATTTTTTGAAAACCACGCCGGTGACCTTGCCGTTTTCGGTCAGGATCTCTTTCGGGCCCCAACCGTTTCTGATCTCGATGTTTTCCTCAAGGATCTCGGCGACTTCGTCTTTCGCTGCGGGCATTTCATCCCGCTGTTCAAGGCAAAGCATCGTTACTTTTCCTTTGGTGCATCTCAGCGCGGTGCGCGCCACGTCTGCCGCTACGTTGCCGCCGCCGATGACCGCAACGTCGCCTTCAAGCGCGACGGATTCGCTCTGATTCACACGTTTTAAGAACGCTACGCCGGATTCCACACCCGCAGCGTCTTCACCGGGAACGCCGGCTTTTCGGCCACCCTGTAAACCGATGGCAACAAAGAAGCCTTTGTATCCCTGTGCGCGCAGTTCATCCAACGTCACGTCTTTGCCGACCTCTACGCCGCAGCGGATCTCTGCGCCCATGCTTTCGATCAGATCGATCTCTTTTTGCAGCACTTCTTTTTCCAGACGGAAATTCGGGATGCCGTTCATCAGCATGCCGCCGGGACGGGATTCCTTCTCGAAAACGGTCACGGGGTAACCCTCTGTGCGGAGATACCACGCGGCGGAAAGTCCGGCGGGGCCCGCGCCGATCACGGCGATTTTATAGTCGTCCCACTGATTTCCTTCGCCGTTTTCACTGTTCGCCTTGAATGCCGTTGGGTTTTCGAGCTCCCATTGCGCCAAAAACTTCTTGATCTCGTCGATGGCTACAGGCGCGTCGATTTTGCCTCTGGTGCAGGCGTCTTCGCAGCGACGGTTGCAGACGGCGCCGCATACGGCGGGGAAGGGGTTGTCCTGGCGGATCAGCCGCACTGCGTCCTCATATCTGCCTTCGCCTGCCATTTTAACATAGCCCTGTACGGCGATATGCGCCGGGCAGGCGGTTTTACAGGGGGAGGTTCCGGAATCATAACAGTTGATTTTGTTGTTATCTCTGTAATTCTTATCCCATTTGTCTTCACCCCAGATATGATCATCCGGAAGTTCATGCACAGGATATTTCACTTTTGATCCGTCTTTTTTGCAAAGCTTCTGTCCCAGCTTCGCGGCGCCGGCGGGGCAGACCTCCACACATTTGCCGCAGGCCACGCATTTGTCGGCGTCAACATGCGCGCGATAGGCGGAACGGGACATGTTGGGTGTGTTGAACAGCTGGCTGGTCCTGAGACCGTAGCAGCTGCCTGCCGAGCAGTTGCAGATGCCGACGATCCGGTCTTCGCCGTCCAGGTTCGTGATCTGATGAACGTAGCCCTTGCGTTCGCCGCGTTCGATGATCTCCAGCGCTTCTTCCCGCGTGATATATTCAGCGTCTTTGCCGGTTTCCACAAGGAATTCCGCAATATCTCCCAGCCCGATGCACATCTTGCCTTCAATATCGCCCACGCCTTCGCCGCGGACGCGCTGCGCTTTTCTGCAGGCGCAGACCATTTTGCAGAATTTGTCATATTTGTTGAGCCAGTGCGAAAGATGTTCCACGCTCACGCTCTCGATTTTCGGGTCGATAGCTTTTTCCACCGGGATCACGTGCATGCCGATGCCGGCGCCGCCGGGCGGCACCAGTTTGGCCGCCAGCTCCAGCGGCTCCTGCGGGGCGAGATTGAACATGGTGGCAACTTCGGGATTGGTGTCGCAAAGGGTTTTGTGCTCCACCATGTATTCGCCGGAGCCCACCACCCATTTCGGGATGATATACTGGATGTGCTGATCGGCGTTGTCTCTGTTCTGTTCCACAATGCCGATCCAGATCAGATGGTCGATGATCTTCTGCGCTTCTTCGTCGGTCATTTTGTTTTTAACCGCGAGCTCATGGGTCGTATATCCAACGCGCCGCTTCTCAAAGCTCAGCATGAATACGACTTCTTCCTTTGTCAGGAGCCGGTCGAGGATCCAGAAGTCCATGTGGTTCTCTTTCATCTTGCCCGGCAGCTTGCGCGGAATGGAATCTGTGATAAGGACCGCGAGTTTTTTTACGAGTTTGGCTTTTTCGGGATCGTCGCAGTGATGGCCATCAATCGGATAATCCCGCTCATTTACGTGAATGTTGGGGTTTACTTCTTTTACCATTACTTTACCTCTTTATTCAATCGGGATCTTGATCGTCAGATCGCTTGTAGGATAAGCTGCACAGGCGTGAACGTAACCGAAATCCTTATCGGCAGCGCGTCGGCCGTCGTTTTCGGGACAGATATAAACAGAGCCCCTGATGACTTTTGTACGGCAGAAACCGCATTCGCCGCTGCGGCAGGCGGTTTCGATCCTGATGCCGGCGCGTTCCAACGCGACGACGATGCTTTCGGTTGCTTTTGCCGGAATCACGTCTTCGCGGATACCGCGGCGGACCGTCAGTTGGAACGTTTTGTCTTTCATCTCTGTGGGATATCCCGCGAAAGTAGTGATATCCTTAGCCTGACCGAAGACCTCAAAGCGGATACGTCTCTGCGGAATATCGAGTTTTTTCAGTTCTTCCCGCAGGAACGTGTACATTGCCTGCGGACCGCAGATAAAATAGGATGTATCTTCAGCGGCGTATTTTTTGATCAGCTCGGCGGTCAAAAATCCTCTTTCTCCATCCCAGTCCGGTTCGTCGCCCGACAGCACATGCACGATATGCACACGGTTGCTTTTGATCGCGTCAAGCTCTTTTTTCATCACGATATCGTCGGAGAAAACCGAACCGTACAGAATCGTCAGATCCATGTCCAGCGTGCCGTTTGCAACTTCTTTCGCCATGGAAGCGAAGGGCGTGATGCCGACACCGCCGGCCAGCGCCACAACGTGTTTGGCGTCCCGCAGCGGTTCATAATAGAACTGGCCGCAGCCGATCAGCGCCGGGAAAACGTCGCCGGGCTTTACGTTGTCATTGATATGATCCGCGATGAAACCGTCGCCTCTGGAGCGGCGGACGGTGATTTCAAGATAGCCGTTCCCCAGTCTGCCTTCGTAGGGGGCGGAGGAGATGGAATAGGGGCGGGAGATTACAGAATCTCCGATTGTAAAATCAAGCACAACAAATGTGCCCGCGCGGAAATAAGGCATTTTCTTGCCGTCGACCCGCTCAAAACGAACGGTTTTCGCCGTTTTGCTTGCTTCGCGGATTTCGGTGACCCGAAGCTCTGTTTTGCCGGGATGCCACTCTTTCACAACGTTCGCGATGGGGTCGGTTTTTTCCGCCTGAGCGGAGGCTGTCTGAAAAGCGTTCAGCCGCGCTTTGGTCACGCGGGAAGCGCCCGTTACGTCTTTTAAGAACCCTTTGATCTTCATTTCGCAGCCTCCTTGCTCGCAGCCATTGCGTCTAATACGTTCTTTGCGGCTTTTCTGCCGTTGGTGACCGCCGGTCCCATGCCGTCGCCGGAGATCTGGTGAGCGCCGGAGAACTCAAGCCCCTTGATAAAGCTTTCTGCTTCCGCGGTTTGCAGCCGGGCAACGATATGATCTTCCATGGTGTGTGCGTAACCGTAGATGCAGCCGTTCCAGGCGTTCGTATAGCGGTTTACCGTCATGGGCGTTTCGATCACGATCTCAAGAATGTGGTCCATGAGATTCACGCCGAGATATTTCGACATTTCGTCGATCATCTGTTTTGCCACTGTACGGCGGACGGTATCGTAATCTTCCGCTTTGACCGTTTTCCAGCCGTCTACGCGGGGCAGCGTAGTAATGGAGTATGAACAGGTTCCCGCGGGCGTCGCATCGGGATTCGCAAGATTGTGGCAGATACAGGTGAGATAACGGTACGGCCCGAGCCCTTTCAGATCCCGGTACAATTCGTCGGTATCCATGGTGTCGCCGTGGAAAACGCTGTAGTCTTTGATCCCGAGTTCTTCCGCGGTTTTGTCGAGGATCATGATAACGGAAAACGCTGTCAGGCTGATCCTGCGTCCGTTGAGCATTTTGATCGCTTCCGTGGGCACCGCGTTTGCGGGTTCAATCATGGAGGTATATACTTTGTTCGGATAAGCCGAACAGATTACGTAGTCGGCGCTGATCTCGTCTCCGCGGGCAGTCCTCACACCGGTCACTCTGCCGTCTTTTACAAGGATTTTATCCACCTGCTGCCGGTATTCGATCTGCACGCCCATTTCTTCGGCGCGCTCCGCCATTTTCAGGCTCATCTCATGGCTGAATTTGCGGGGGAGGAAAGAACCATAGCCGATATAGTCCGCCATAAGCACGGCAAAGATCGTAAACGGCAGTTCACTGAAGCCTGTGCCAACGTAGATCCAATATGGTGCCAGAAGATCCTGCGCTTTTTGAGGCAGATGGAAGCTGTCGATCACTTCCTGTGTGGAATATCCCGCGGTTTTAACAAAGGCTTCGTGCTTCAGCAGCATTTTTGCTTTGCTCATGGGATGGATCGAGAGCTCGTTGACGGAATTGAAAACAGTGTCGCATAATTGCAGCAGCTTTAATACCTTGCCGTAGGTGCCGGGGACCTGTTCATCCACTTCTTTCGCAAAGGTTTCAAGCCCCGGATGGAACGTGGCTTCCACCCCCGGAATAGAGGCGTGATAGGCCTCGGGTACTTTTAACCAGTCGACGTCCACGCCCATGTCGTCAAAGAATTTACCGACCTTCAGCCGGTTGTTTTTCTCGCCGATGCTCATCATTTCGTGGAGCGACGCCTCGATCTCGATCCCGCCGCGCACAAAGCTGGAAGCGATCCCGCCCGGCAGATTGTGCCGTTCCAGCACAAGCACGTCCTTGCCTTTTTCCGCCAGCATCAAAGCGGCGGATAAGCCGGCAAGCGCACCGCCGATCACGATCACGTCGTAATGGTCTTTATAGAATTTCATAGTTTTACACCTTTCTTATACGCAAGAAGGAGGGGACAAGCCCCTCCGGTCTCATTTTTATCAGAAGAAACGCTCCACAAGCTCGCGGGAGTATTCCGCGGTTTCATCCATGTCGCCGAAGCTCATCACTTCACCGGCGTAATAGGTGTCGTATTTGCCCTGCATGGCTTCCACCTTTTCGTACCAGCCGTCTGCGTAGTCTTTCGAAAATACATGCGGGAAGTAGTACACGCTCCACTCGTTTACCACGTTCGTCGCCGGATTGTGCATGGTCTTCAGGTCGTCCAGCACCATCTTTTTGCAGACGTCGTAGTCGATCTCCGCTTTGTCCTTATGCTTTCTCAGCGCGTAGGTCGTGATGACCTGATCCTTGGTGTCTTTCCATCTGCGATAATACACCATCAGGCGGCCGAGCTTTTCGGGAACCATATTGTCGAATACGTAATAGGAGATCTCGGGATGATCCTCCGGTTTGGTTTCCACAGCCAGCACGTCGTAGCGTTCGTAGTCGATTTTCGAGAACAGCGTTTTCTCGTCTTCGCGGGCGTCAAAGTAATCCACCATGCCCACCTGACCGTCGGCGCGTTTGTTGGGAATGTAAAGGGGAGCGGTAACGATGATCTTGTCGTATTCCTCTACTTCGCCGTTAACGGTCACGTAAACCTTGCCGTCCTTGCGTTCGACTTTTTCAATGTGGGAATTGAGACGGGCCGGATGCTTCAGATGGTCGTTCAGGCTTTCCCAGATGAACTGCGTGCCTTCCTTCCACGTCCACAGATTGATCTTTACGAAATTCATGCAGGTCTGGAAGTCAAGATATTTCAGTACGTAAGCTGCCGGGATCTCGTCGAAGTAGCCGTAACCGAAGGATGTGAACGGCCCGATCCAGATGTCCTGGATCAGCTCAACGCCGTTCAGCTTGCAGAACTCGCTGAAGGGAAGGGCAAGATCTTTCAGATGCGGATTCACGCCGGAAACAGGCTCGCGCTTTGCGTTCTGCTGCGAGAAGCCTTCGTAGCGGCCTTCTGATACGCCGCGGTGGCCGTTCAGATCGTAGCCCTTATACTTAGTTTCAAGCAGCTCGCCCAGACGCTTGACCTGTTTTTTCATTTTTAAAAGACGCGGGATCTTCAGAATGTTCTTTTTCGGCTCAAAGGGTTCGATCACGTCGCCCCTGGCGTTTTTATAGTTGCGGTTGAGTTTTGGACCGTCGTGGGTGATGCCGCAGAATTCTTCCACGTCGTGTACGGCATAATAGGAAGGAACGCCCATGATCGCGCCCATTTCATAACGTCTGCCGTTGTAATGCGGAGACCAGCATTTGCCGCCGACACGATCGAGTCTTTCAAGGATCGTGTAGTTCTCATAACCTTTTTTCTCCAGGTACATACCAGCGGAGAGACCGGCGGGACCGCCGCCGACGATACAGATACGGATATTCTTGTCCATAAGATTACCTCCTGTGATTTCGGTTAATCACTAACCATTATTTTTTTTATATTATACATTTTATTACAAAAAAAATCAATGGATTTTAACAAAACATACAATTGACAGAGTGAATGTATAATATTTTTATGTTTCAATGATTGCCGGAGGTTGCTATTTTGAACCATTTTCTGATTATTTGTATAAATTTTGAAATTGTGCTTTCAATTGTTTAAGAAATATGTTATATTAATTATATTCAACAATAAGGCGGTGAACGGGATGCGATTTTCCTCGTTTGATGAGATCCTGCGGTTTTATTCCGACTCAAAGCCGGATGCACCGGTCTTTTACAGAGAAGAATACGGTGAAAATGTGTCGGTTTCCTATGCGCAGTTCTATTCCGCCGTTAATTGGCGAAGCGCTGAACTGATGTCGACCGACGGCGCGTGTGAAGGGATCCTGTGCGACGGCAGCTATGAAAATATCATAGAGATATTCGCGGCGGTCAAAGCAGGCCTGCAGGTTGTTTTGTTCAGCGAGAACGTGGAGCAGCCGTTGGTGGATTTCACCGACGCCGACATTTTATGGGGCGATCCGGAGTTGTTGGAGGAGCTGAAGCCTGTTTCTCAGCCTGCAGCGGAGAAGCACGCGGGCAATATCCTGTTCTTTACTTCGGGAACCACCGCAAAAATGAAAGCCGTTGTGCTGTCGGAAAAGAGCCTGTGCGCCAGCGCATATAACGGCGGCGCGCTTTTACCGATGGAATCCTCTGATATCCTGATGTGTATGCTGCCTCTGGAGCATGTGTTCGGCTTTGTTTGCGGTCTTTTATGGGGATTGTCGCACGGAGCGGCGGTGGCACTCGGCAGGGGCGCCAGGCATTATTTTGACGATCTCTCATTCTTTCGGCCCACCGTATTATCCGCCGTCCCGTCTTTGCTTGGTTTTTTGATGCAGCGCCGCCTGTTGAATCCGGAGCTTCGCCTTGTTCTGATCGGCGCGGGTGATTGCCCCGCAGATATTCCGCGCACGTTAAAAGCGCTGAATAAACGGGTCTCCTTCGGATACGGGCTGACCGAAACGTCTTCCGGCGTTGCGCTTTCACTTGGGGACGATCCCTACGCTATGACCGTTTGCCCGGACGATACCGTAACGCTTGGATCGGATGGGGAGATCCTGATCGAAGCCCCCACCTGTGTGATGAAGGGCTATTATAAGGATCCGGAGGGCACCGCCGCCGTACTGCGGGACGGCGTTTTATATACGGGCGATATCGGCGCCTTCGACAATGAAGGGCTGCTGCATATCATAGGCAGAAAAAAAGAGATCCTTGTGTTCAGCGACGGCACAAAAATCTATTTGCCGGAATACGAACAGAATCTTTCGCAGGTGCTTTCGGGCAGGGATTTCGCGGTGATCGACCGCGCGGGCGCGCCTGTGCTGGTTATCAGAGGAGACGAAAGCGAGATGGTCGACCTGACGCTCCGATTGTCCGACCTGATGCACGACCAGCCGATCAACCGCCGCCTGAAGGATATCGTCATTGTTGCGGAACCGCTGCCCAGAACCGCCACGGGGAAAATCAAACGTTGGGAGCTCCAACAGAAAGTGAGACAGGTATGACCAGAAAAGAAATCACAGAAAAAACCATTGAGATCGTTCATGAGTGCGTGCCGGAAACCGAAGGGCAGTCCCTCGGCGAGAGCACCGTTATCAACACCGATACCGCCATCGATTCCATGGGCTTTACGCTCATCATCTGCCGTCTGGAAGCGACCTTCAACGTAAAGATCCCCGACCGGCAGTGGCAGAAGCTCTATACTCTCGGCGACGTGGTGACCGCCATCGAAAAGCGGATGAAATGATCATGGACGCCTATAAAATCAATTATCGCATCCACGCGTCAGACGTGGATCCTTTGCGGCGTTTGCGCCCGTCCCGGCTTTTCGGTTTTTTTCAGGAGGCGGCGATCGCACACACGGTAGAGCTCGGCTTCGGTCGTGATAAAACGCTGGATCGGGGATATTTGTGGATCCTGTCTCTGCAGGAGGCGCGGATCGGGCGTCTGCCGGAATATGACGATGATATTGTTCTGGAATCCTTCCCCGGCGAGATCATGCATGCATTTTATCCGCGGCACTACAGGGTGTCGCTTGCTTCCGGCGAACCGCTTTTAACGGCTTCGGCCCTCTGGTTGCTGATGGATAGCAAAAAACGCGCGATGACGTTTCCCGAAAAAACGGGGATAATGATCCCGGGCGGAACGCCTTCTTGGGAAACCTTTTTGCCGGCACCGCCGAAACTGCCGGAGGGACAGGAGAGCAAAAGCTATTCGGTGCCCAACAGCAGCCTTGATATCAACGGCCACATGAATAACGCACGGTATCTGGATCTGGCGGAGGATCTTTCCCCGCTGCCGCTGCTGAAAAAAGATCTGAAACTGATCCGCGCGGAATACTCCGGCGAAGCAAGAGGCGGAGAACAGATTTTACTGAAATACGATTTATCCGATACGGAGATCCGCCTTTCTGGTTCGGCCGAAAAACGGCTGTTTCGTCTTGCCATGCTGTATGACTGAAAGGCGGCCGGTTGAAACAGAAAAAATACACCGAATCTTATTGTTTGCACAACAGGATTCGGTTTTTTTATGATATGATATGCTTATAAAAAACTGTTATGTAGGGCAATTCAAAAGAACGTCAATTTCCGCGGGGGCATGATCCTGCGATGCTGAACGGGCGAAAGCTTTTATAACGGCCCGTACGCTGCAGTTGGATTGCAGCCGCTTTTGTAAACGCGGGCTGCCGAAGGTCATTTTGATTGTTTCAGCCACCTGAGCAGCTTTCGCAGGAAATGGATCTGAATGAATTCCCAAACAACGCCGAGTAAATTCCAAACGCATCTGAAAACAGTAAGCAGCACCATTCGCCGAATCAACTCTCTTTCATTCGTGTATGACAAATTTTGAAAAAAGCCCTGTATTTGTGACTTTCGTCGTCAAATACAGGGTTTTCTTTGGCGCGCTTGCAGGGACTCGAACCCCGGACCCACTGCTTAGAAGGCAGTTGCTCTATCCACCTGAGCTACAAACGCAAAAATGGAGCGGGTGATGGGAGTCGAACCCACACGACCAGCTTGGAAGGCTGGGATTCTACCGCTGAACTACACCCGCGAGAACGGGTTTAATATTATCATATAAAATGATATTTGTCAAGCGAAAAACAAGAATATTGCTTGCTTTTTTTAATTGCTTTATGGTAAAATATACAAGAGGAGATTAGCAGAATCGGTTATTGTAAAACGAATTGTTTCGGCTTACAAATCAAAAGACGTTTCTGCGGGGTGTATGAAAGATAATAATGGATCCGTTTATCGCATGTCCGACGGTATGCGGCGGGGCGGCCGCTATGATACCATTTTTTACGGCGCCTATGCCGGGAATTCAACCTTTGATATTCGCGTTCGGTTTGATTTCAAGCAGAAGCTCAATAAAAAGATGCTGCAAAAGGCTGCAAACGCTGCGCTTCGTTGGTATCCGGAGCTTGCCGTCACGCCTGTGATCAAAGAAGGCAGAGTGGTTTTCAGGCAGAATCGCGCGCCGGTGTGTCTTGCGCCGGACGACGGCAGTCTGCGGTATTTCGGCACAGAAGGGGAGCAGGGCACCAACGGTTATCTGTTCGTCTTTTTATGCGGTGAGCGTCATCTGACGTTCTCGCTTTTCCATGGTCTGACCGACGCCCGCGGCATGATCAACTTTATCATCTCAACGCTTTGCTACTACTTATCCTACGTTTTCCCGTTCATGCGGTTGATATCCACCAGGTCCTTCGAGAAATTCGGTGTCCGCCTGAGCGACCGTATCTATTATACAATGGATGACCGGGAGCGCTACGATCCTCTGGTGAAATACGCGGCGGAAGGAAAGCCTGTGGATCTGATCGACGTGGAGCGCCTGTTCCGTATGCCGGCCGAGACCTTCGATCCGGCGGATCACAGTTGCCGGCTTTTGAATCTGGAACTGTCAAACCGGGAGTTTCAGGCAATGACAAAACGTCTGAAAACGTCCTATGCGCCGCTGCTGGCCGCCATCACGGCGGAAGCGATTGCGAGTTTGTATGATATTGAAGATAAAACGATCTCAGTTGTCGCCACGGTGGACAGCCGTAAATTCTTTGATACGAACAGCGTCGCGAATATGGCGTATAACTGTCCGCTTCCGATAGAAAAGAAAGACCTTTCTCTTCCCATGGAGGAGCTGTGCAAAAAGATCAAGGCGGATATGCAGCTGCAGGTAACCAAAGAGAACGCGCAAAAAACGTTTTCTTTCATTCTCGGGCAGTGCGATGATATCGACAACATGGGGAATATTGTGGACGTCAACCGGTTCCTGAGCGGTCCCGACGGCCTCAAAACGCTGACCACAAACGGTACCGTTTTCCTTACATATCCCGGCAGGGTCACCAATAACCGGATTTCCCAATTGCTGCTGGAGGGCGTCACACCCGGGATGCTCGCAATGGAACGCGCCATCGTCGTATACGCGCACCGCGATTCCCTGATCGTGCAGATCACACAGAAGAGCGATGATCTCACGTTGATAAACGCTCTGCGCGCCACGCTTGAAAAACACGGTTTTTCGCCGAAATTCCACGATATGGGCAGGATCACCCAGAATATCATGGATCTTGAGCGACTTGAAACGGTCGACGGTTAATCCGTCCCGGCAATGAACGATAGGTTATGCGCAGGCAGACAGAGGATCGAAAGTAGATAAAAATAAAGGAAAATGCTTGCAAAATGCAAAATTATTTGCTATAGTATATTTAATTGTTATTTTCTAAACGATATGTATATTTGACCGAACAGAAAGGAAAATAGAATCATGGCAAAAGTGAAGAAGGTACTTAAAGGCACCGCGACTGCCGCTTGTGTTGCGGGCGGCGCGTATCTTGCATCCGGCGCGTTGATCTATGAAGGCGCACTCTCCCGTTGGGGAAAGATTAATATGGATCCGGAGGAAATCTTAAATAAGCCCGACGTTATGCAGCGTTATATGACGGACGAAGCCTTCCGTAAAGCCGACGACTGGTATATTTCTTCCTGTCCGGCGGATACGAAGCTGGTGAACGCAGTGGGCGAAACGCTGCACGCCGAGATCGTTCCCGCAGCGGAGGAATCCCACCTTTGGGTGGTGCTGCTGCACGGCTATTCCTCCCGTCCGCGGGTTATGGCGAAACAGGGTGTGATTTTCAGCGAGATGGGCTATAATGTAATGATGCCCTATTCCCGTGGTCACCGCAAGAGCGAACAGCATCACTGCACCATGGGGTACCTTGAGTGCTACGACGTGATCGACTGGATCAATTACATCGTTTCCATCGACCCCGATTCGCAGATCGTTGTCTTCGGATGCTCCATGGGCGCTGCCACCGCTATGCTTGTCACCGGCGAGGAGCTTCCCGAAAACGTGAAGTGCTGCGTGGAAGACTGCGGCTATACAAATTGCTACACACAGTTCCGGGGGCAGTTTACCGAGGTGCTTCATCTTCCTAAGGTGCCGTTCCTTTATGCGGCAAATTCCTATGCAAGGCTGTTCTACGGATGGGATTTCAAAGATTGCAGCCCCATCAAGGCGGTTACCCGTTCCAGAACTCCCACATTGTTCATTCACGGCGTTGAAGATACCTTCGTTCCGTTCCAGATGCTCTATGAGCTCTATGACGCCTGCTCCGCCGAAAAGGATCTGTTGGAAGTGCCGGACGCCGCGCACGATGAATCCTGCAGCAAGCATCCCGAGATCTACTGGCC
>CACZOP010000209.1 GCA_902782845.1 Oscillospiraceae bacterium
AAAGGATCCCTGAACAAAGGAAGTTCAGAGATCCCTGTTTTTATTAAGGAATCGTCGCAACAGCCCCGATGACGCCGTGAGATACGGATCGGATTTTGAAGGACAGGCCTGTCAGTCCGCCCAGGAAAGAGGGTACCAGTTAAAATACAGACCGAAGATGGACACGGGACCTGTGAACTTCCACTGCCCGTTTTCTTTTTTGAGGGTAAGGGTTTCGCTTTTGACGAGATCGCCCTGCCGATACCCGTCCATAACCCCGCCGCCAACGCTGTTATCGCAGATATAATCCACCTGCAGGCGACATTCTTCGGCAGATTGGGAACTGACTTTCAGCACGGCCCGGACGCCTCCGATATCACCGCCCTGCCCAATGGCGCTGTCGGCATAGAGCTTGCCGTCGTGCATCTCATACATACTGCCGATAAACCCGTCGAAGATCGCGGCGGCGTCCGCTGTGTAAACACGGTTCACAGCCGCTTTGAGCTCCTCTACCGAGGAATAGTCCGCACCGGAGATCCGGATAAAGGGGATGGTATATTCCTCCACCGGCTTTTCGTAGGTATCGTTCTGATCGAAGTGATCCTTTGCCGCAAACCCCATATTCAGCCAGCCGAGAGTGAGGTCGTTGGCGGCGGTGACAAGCCTGCCGAGCTCTTCCTTAGACAAGGTTTCAATGGCGGGAGCCGCGGAGGCTTGCCCGTCGGCGTTTTGCCGGTCGACAGGAATGCCGGAAACAGGGGCGGATGCTGCGCCCTCCGTGCTGGCCGCAGTTGACGACACCGCGGGCGCTGCGGTATCCTGCGTATTCTCCACCGGTGCGCCGGCGCTCTCCCCTGCCGCCGCGGTCGTCTCTTCCGCCCTGTCTGTTTTTTTTGATTTACAACCGGAAAGACTGAGCAGAAGAAGTACGAGAGCGAAACAAACAGCTTTTTTCATGATCTGATGCCTCCTGATTTATAACTGAAAACCGCAATATCGGTTATCTGATGACTGCGCGCACTGTTTCATTCACCGGCAGCGGAACGTGCCTGCCGTTTAAGTACAGGGTACCGCCGGAAACCGTGGAGCGCACTTTGAGCTCCGGCGCTTCATACGTAACCTCCACGAAGCCGTCCCGTATGGGAACGGTTGCGGAAAAACGCCGGTAGAGGCCGGGATTCGGGCGGACGTCGAAGGTTTTTGTCCCCACGGATGCGGGCGCGACCCCCGCGCAATACCGGCAAAGCAGCAAAATGGGGCCGCTGCCCCAGGCGTGGCAAAGGGATTTACCGTAGGGCGAGCCGTACATGGCGTAGTGTTCCGCGCCGGATCTGGCGGGGTCGAAGGCTTCCCACACGGAAGTGGCGCCGGCATTGAGCATCCCGCCCCAGTAGCTTTCAACATAGGACTGCGCGTCGGTCAGCTTGCCGATCTTGCAAAGCGCGAGCAGCTCATAGAGCTTGAAATAGGGCGTGGTAATCGCAGGCAGCGCGGGATCCAACAGGCCGTGATCGATCACGCTCTGTTTTGTCTCGCCGTCCACAAAATCATAGAGGATCGCAAAAACGTTGGTCTGACGCGACACAAAGCGCTTGCCGGAAACAAAGCTGTCGATAAACGCGCCCTTTTCAGCGTCCCAGAAATCGTCAAGGATCCGGAATTTCAGCGTTGCGGCGGCAAGCAAAAAGCGCTTGACCTCCTCGTGCGGCGCTCCCATCGTCTGCGCGATTTTTGCCATGGTGTTATAGACCTGCCAAAGCAGGATCTGCTCCGCGCAGTGGGGGCCGTCCTTATCGAGCTCGCCCCAGTCGATGAAGATCCAGTCCTCCGTCCGCTTTACCACATAGCCCCGCTCGTCCAGCCGTCCCGCGATAAAAGCGAAGAGCGTTTGCACTTTCGGATACACCGCTTCAAGAAAGGTGCGGTTGCCGGTGGCAAAATAATGGTCCCAGACAGATAAAATCAGATAAGCCGAATAATCGTTGATGGTGTTGATATGCGTCCGATAGGGCGGCTTGCCGAAAAGCGCAACGATCGTGCGTTCCGTCACGGAAGGGTCGTTATACAGATAACGGGCGATCATAAAAGACTGATAGGCGTCGCCGGACCAGACCCAGCGGTCCCGCTTGATCCCGTCGAGGAAAAATTCCCTGGTGTTCAGATGGAAGGTATAGGCGCACACGTCCCAGATATCCGCGATCTTCGGACGGTCGCAGGAAAAAGCGGCCCGGTCCTCGATCTCAAGATATTCATAATATGCCCTGAAACGGATCCGGGCTACGTTCTCCCCATGCAGCCAAAGATACCGGAAGGCGCGGGGCGGACAGATATGCTTCCCGGCGGAATCGATCCGCTCCCAAAGGATCGCGCGCTCCGCGTCCAGCGCTTCCTCCCGGCTTTCACCGTAGGAAATAAACAGCGGAACGGCTCTCAGATCGGGGAATTCAAGCGCTGCGAACGTTTCCTTCCCGAAATCATAAAGGATACCGTCGCGCGCTTCCTCCACCGAAACGGGGGCGATTTCACGATAAGAGAACGGAAACACGGCGGGATCGTCCGCAGGGGAAGAAAAAACAGGTTCACACCCCACAGGCGCGGGCGAACGGTCAAACGCTTCGGCAGCCCAGCTTTCATCGGTTACGAGACATTCGCTGTCGATAAAGCAGGCGGGGAATTTTTCGATATCATACAGCTCCACCGAAACGGTATGCTCGCCGGGCGGACAGAGAATCGGCTGATTGACCGGTCGGAGCTTCCCGGCCAGACGCACCATCCCTTTGGAATGAGACGTCACCGTCAGCTCGAATTCTTTTTCCGCTATGAACGTCTTATAAAACCGTACGTTCAGTTCCGGACGGGATACGTGCCAGCAGCAGGGATAATCACAGCCGAATTCCTGCCTGCGGCAGGACAGCAGCATATGATGGTAGATTTCAAAATCACCGAAATACCAGATCCACTTTGCCTGTGCCATACGATACCTCCATT
>CACZOP010000210.1 GCA_902782845.1 Oscillospiraceae bacterium
ATGCCCCAGACCCGTTTCGTGCTGTCGAAGGCGCTGGCGCTGAAAAAAACGCCGCTGGTGGTCATCAATAAGATCGACCGCCCCGGCGCGCGTCCCGACGAAGTGATCGACGAAGTGCTGGATCTGTTTATCGAGCTGGGCGCCGACGAGGATCAGATCGAATTCCCCGTGATCTTCGCTTCTGCCCGGGAGGGTTACGCCTCCTTCGATAAAAACGACCGTTCCGGCGATATGCGCCCGCTGCTGCAGGCGATTCTGGACGAGATCCCCGCCCCCGAGGGCGATATGGACGGCCCCCTGCAGCTTCTGTTTTCCAGCCTCGACTACGACGACTACGTGGGGCGCATCGGCGTGGGCAGGATCGAGCGCGGCGAGGTCCACAGCGGCCAGAACGTGATCCTCTGCACCACCGAGGGCGAGCAGAAAAAAGTGAAGATTTCCCGCCTGTATCAGTTTACGGGGCTTGGGCGCACCGAGACGCAGAGCGCGAAAATGGGCGATATCGTGGCGGTATCGGGCATAGAAAACCTGAACATCGGTGAAACGGTCTGCGATCCCGACTGCGTGGAGCCGCTGCCCTTTGTGAAAATCGACGAGCCCACCCTCTCGATGACCTTCCACGTGAACAATTCGCCCTTTGCCGGGAAAGAGGGCAAGTTCGTTACCTCCCGCAACATCCGGGCGCGGTTGTTCAAGGAAGTGGAGACCAACGTGAGCATGCGGGTGGAGGAAACCGACTCCACCGACGCGTTCAAGGTATCGGGCCGCGGCGAACTGCATCTGTCGATCCTGATCGAAACCATGCGGCGGCAGGGCTATGAGTTCCAGGTTTCCCGCCCAAAGGTGATCTATAAAACCATCGACGGGCAGCTTTGCGAGCCCATGGAGCTGCTGATCGTGGAGGTGCCCACCGACTATGTGGGCGCGGTGATGGAAAAGATCGGCGCCCGCCGCGGCGAGCTCGAAAACATGGGCACCCGCGACGGCGGCACAAGCCATCTGGAATTCAAAATCCCCGCCCGGGGGCTGATCGGCTACCGCAGCGAGTTCCTTACCGACACCAACGGCTACGGTATCATGAACAACCTTTTCGCGGGCTATGAGCCCTATAAAGGCGACATCCAGACCCGCGAGCACGGTTCCATCATTGCTCACGAAGCGGGCGAGAGCACCGGCTACGGCCTCTTTAACACCCAGGAGCGCGGGCGGCTCTTTATCGGTCCCGGCGTGCAGGTGTATGAGGGCATGATCGTGGGCGAGTGCTCCAAAAACGAGGACATTGTGTGCAACGTCTGCAAGAAGAAGCAGATGACCAATACCCGCGCCGCCGGGTCGGACGAGGCGCTGCGTCTGGTGCCACATTCGGTGCTGAGCCTCGAGCAGTGCATGGAGTTTTTAAGCGACGACGAGTTGCTGGAGGTCACGCCCACGTCCCTGCGTCTGCGTAAAAAGATCCTGTCGAAGGAACAGCGCATGAAGCAGCAGTTCCGTAAAAACTGAGGGCCGACGACGTTTGACACGGAAGAACCAACGGGAAAGGAAGAGTGTTTGATATGGAAAAAAGAAAGATGGAAATCACGGTGCGCGGGCAGAATTACACGCTCATCACCGACGAACCCGAAGAAAAGGTGGCAGCGCTCACCGACGGGCTCAACACCATGCTGGACGGGATCATGGAAAACAGCCGCATCAGCATGAATCAGGCGCTGATTTTGGCGGCGCTGGATCTGGCGCAGGAAGCGAGCCGTCAGCGCGCCGCGGCCGAAAAGCTGAAGGCGGAGATCGGCGATTACCTGGAAGACGCGGAGCGCGCCATGACCGAACGGGACCAGTTCAAGCGCGAAAACGATAAGCTTCGTGAAAAGCTGAAAACGCAGAATACCGCAAAATAAAATAATCAACGGAAAGGAACCATTGCTATGTCTGAAAAAGTCAGAGTCGGCGTCGTGGGCGTCGGCAACATGGGCAGCGATCATGTAAAGAGGATTGCCTCCGGCAGCCTGCCCGACATGGTGCTTACCGCCGTGGCGGACGTCGACGAGAAAAAGTTTGACTTTGCCCGGGAACAGCAGCCGGATGTGGCCTGTTTTAACAGCGCAACCGAAATGTTCAACAGCGGCCTGTGCGACGCGGTGATCATCGCCACGCCTCACTATTTCCATCCGCCCATGGCGATCGAGGCCCTGAACGCGGGGCTGCACGTGATGAGCGAAAAGCCCGCCGGCGTTTACAC
>CACZOP010000211.1 GCA_902782845.1 Oscillospiraceae bacterium
TATCTCAGCAAAGCTGCTTGCGATCGCCGTAGCCGTGGTCTCGGCGGAAACCTCCAGCCCCAGCCGGTTCAGCGCATGGGCGGAAACGCTGGGCTTTACCACGGGGACGGCGGAATAAGCAAGCGCGTGGAGAAGAGAAGCAAAGCTTTCACGGGTAAGCGGCAGCGGTTCTTTCACGCCGTCCTTGTTCAGGTCGATCCCGGCGTCGTCGCCGGATACCAGCTTCTCATCCAGAAGCGCCCACACGCCGTCGACGGAAAGATCCACGCGCACGCCGAAGGACGAAAGACTGCCGAGCAGACTGTCGACGGTGTTTTGCAGCAAACCGGATTCCACCGCGTAGGCGAGCTTGGGAAGCAGCGCCAGCAGCGCCTCCGTCGGATGCTTTGTGAATTCCTCTCCGGTGAAATAGTCGGCAACGGGTTTCAGCGCCGCGACTACGCCCGCGCGCACCTCGTCGGCGTATTCGTTGCCGTTTTCGTCGGCATAGCGGGCAGTTTCCTCCGCTTCGGTGAATTCCACCGAAGAGAGGGCCGGCAGATCGAGGATCTCATACAGGGGGATCAGGTCTTCATAGTTCCCGTAGTTGTATACGCCGTTTTGGGTATCTCTCGTATTCTTGAAGGCGCCCAGGATCGAAAGCAGGCCGCCCACGCCGCTGAAGGCTGCGCCGAGCGCGTCGATAAAGCCGTAGAGGTCGCCGTCTTCAAATCCGAAATCAGCGCTTGTGAAGGTAATATCGGGATCCTTGTCCGCCTGCCACACCACAGAGGAATTCCCGTCGGCGTCCGTTTCCGTTTCAACCAGCGCGATATGCCCCGCTTCGATCAGCGCGTTGAGTTTTTCCGCCGCGCCTTTGAATTTGGGATCCCTGCCAAGCGCGCCGGCCAGCGCCGCCGGCGTGACGAAGGCGCTCATCATGGGATGCACGCCCGCAAGCATCGTCATAAAACCGATCACGTTCTGCCCGGTCGCCAGCTTCGCGGGCAACGCCGCCAACGTGCCTTCTGCGTCCGTACCGAAAGCGGAAAGCAGCTTCAAAAGACGATGCAGGGTCTTCGCGCTGATCGTCACACTGCCGGACTCCGCGGTCTGATACGCCGAAAGATCCACAGCGTTGTCCGTCTGCTCGTCCGGGCCCACGGAGGCAAGGATCGCCCGGTAGGCCTGCATCGCCGCCTCCACCGCGTCGTTATCCTCGGCGCGGAGCAGCGACCACAGCGCGGCGGGAACCGCCGTATAAGCCGCCTTCGCAGCGGCGATATCCGCGTTGGTATAGGGTTCCGGCAGCGCAGCAAGCTGAAGGAAGGCGCGGGCCGCGGGATTCTTTGTGAACTGCGGCACATAGGTCAGCTTTGCCGCCGCGTCCGCGTTTTTATCGGAAGAAGCGCTCATCCAGGCGGAATAGAGCATAAAATCAGTCATCATATCCGTCGGTCTGCCGGCAGCGTCCCAGTCGTTCCAGAGCTTCGCGTCGTAGATAATGTCCACCAGCCGCAGATAAACGTCTGCGTCGACGGCGTTCACTTCCTCCTGCGACAGAGCGTTATAGTCCGCCAGCAACGCGTTCAGCGCCGCCATCGCCGACGCGGGATAACCGTTTGGATCCATCAGCGCCGTAAAATCGGCAGCCAGCGCATCTTTGTCATAGTTGTTGATCGCGGCGGAAACGTCTTCCGTCGACGTCGCCAGCGCGACGATCCCCGTAGAACAGGAAAACGCCAGCAGCACGGAAAGCAGTATACATAAACCTTTTTTCATATTCTTTCTCCTTTGGAGTTTTTACGGATATCACGCTTCCGATCCCGGCGTCAGCGCAGTTCGATCACGTTCACCGAATGCGGAGGCAGCGTAACGCTCCCTTCAAACGGCGCCCGGTCTGAAACCTTCACGCACACCTCTGCCCGCCCGATATCGTTATAGGAATCGGGCGCGGGACCGTTCAGGGTGTGGACGCGCATTTCCCGCGGCGCGCCGTCGAGAAACTGAAGCTGTACCGTCTGCGGGTTTTCAGGATCTTTATTCACGGCGGCGACGGCATAGCCTTCGCTGTCGCAGGTGACGGCGATATCCACCAGATCCACTGTTTTATCGTCGTCCCCCACCCGGCCGCAAGCGATGGGCACATCTTCGGCCCAGAGATCCAGCACGGTGCTTTTCAGCAAAGTTGCATAAAGCTCGAAAACGAAATACTGCGGCCGCAGCACGATACCGTCCGGATAGGTGAAAATCGCGCCCCGGGTGTTCACCACGGGAGAAAAGCACGCCATGCCGACGATATCGCAGTTTTTGAGGCAGGTGTTGAGGAACGAAGCGGAGAACACGGCGTCCGCCACGGTATAAATGGAATTGATATCGTTTTTATCCCGCTGGCCGAGCACCTCGTCGCGGTAGAAAGCGTCGCCCTCCCGGCGCAGGCGTTCCCGGTCCCCGATATTCATCAGATTCGGATGCCACCAGCCCCGCAGGTTCCACTCGTCGTAGGCGATCCTGATTTTCTTCTCGAGCCCCAGCGCCGTGAGATAGGCGCGGACCCGGTCGATGGCGCCGCTGATATCCGTGCCCGTGTGCAGCATCACGGTGTGATAATCGTCGGGGATCAGGCCGTTTTCGGTGTTGCCCCAATAGCTGTGGATGGAGATCCAGTCCAGATACTGCCCCGCCGCTCTTAAAAGCTGCAGATTCCAGTCGAGGTCGGGGATGGATGCGGCCGAAAGCTCCACGGTGGGATCCACACGCAGCATCATCTTGGCGGCCTCCCGCACCAGCCTGCCCCACTCCTCCGCGTCTTTGGCGCCGATCTCGTGGCCGCCCCAGTTCTCGTTGCCGATGCTCCAATACCGCACGCCGTGGGGCTCTTTGTAACCGTTGGCGATCCGCTGCTTCGCCCAGCAGCCCATCTCCCGCAGGTTGCAGTATTCCACCCAGTCGCTCATATCCTCCGCCGTGCCGGTGCCGGCGTTGGTGCAGATATAGGGCGCGCAGCCGATCTTGCGGCAGAGCTTTATGAATTCGTCGGTGCCGAAGCGGTGGGATTCCTCCACCCGCCATGCCTTATCATAGGCGGGAGCGCGTTCCCGCCCCACGCCGCGCTTCCAGTTGTAGGCCGAAACGTAGCAGCCGCCGGGCCAGCGGATCACGGGCGTGCGGATGCGGCGCAGCGCTTCGATCACATCCGTTCGGAAGCCGTCTTCGTCCGCGAAAGGAGAAGCGGGATCGTAAACGCCGCCGTAGATCTGCCGGTGGAAGTGTTCCAGGAAGTGGCCGTAGAGCATGGGATCCGCCTGCCCCACGGTGTGTTTTTTGCTGCAGATGATTTTCATTTGTCCGCTCCTATGGCATTTTCGGGAATCCGCCCGGCAATCAACCGCCGGGAGATCTGTTGATTTTATTTTATCACGCGCGGGACGGCGATGTCAACAAAATGATGACCGGCAGAAAGGAAAACGAAAGTCCGGCGCCTTTCCTTTCAGATTCCGGTTTCCGGCCCCGCAGACAGACTTCGGCGGCATCCCCGGGTCGGAGACGCCGCCGTGCAGATCGGTTTTATTTCACTTGTGCGGAAAACTTATCTTTTGCCGAACAGATGGGCGAAGAAATAGAGAATGCTGTGGAAGAAGCCGACGAGCTTGCCGAAGAAGCCTTCGTGCGGCTGGCTGCACCACTTGCAGAGATTCTCTCCGGAAGGCGCTGCGGGATCGGCAGGCTGCTCGGTAGGCTGCTCGGTGGGCGTTTCGGACCCGCCTGTAGCGGGAAGCACTTCTTCCTTGGTATCGGTGTAGGTTTCGCCTATAAACACCACGGTTGCGGTGTAAACCTTTTTGCCGTCCGCGGTGGCGGTGGGCGCAAGCTCCACGTTCGACGTCACGGTCACATCGGGCTTCTGCGTATCGTCGCCCTTGTCGCAGGTGAAGGTCGCCGTGGCCTTATAATCATCGGTCCAGGTCCATACGGGGGCGCCGTAGGTGTGGCCCGTGGCGGTGCCTTCCGCATCGCGGGTATCGGTGGCGTTGCAGCCTTCACGGTCGCACACTGCCATTGCCGTGCCGTCGGCGGTGCAGGTAGCGTCGTTCTGATACACGTAGTTCGTGAACAGATGGCCCGCGGTGCCCTCCGCCGGGCGGGAATCGGTCGCGTTGCAGCCTTCGCGGTCGCACACGGCCATTGCCGTGCCGTCCTCGGTGCA